>DAORUG010000063.1:0-16143 GCA_035433125.1 Flavobacterium sp. | reverse complement strand
AATGGAAAGTGTTTGAAAACGTAATAGGAAATCATTACAAACTGGAAAAAGAAGTTCCTTATTATGCTATTTTACCAACGGCAACACAATATGCCAGAAACGCTATTTTCTCAGGATTAATGCCACTTGAAATGGAGAAACAGTTTCCACAATATTGGAAAAATGATCCCGAAGAAGGAGGTAAAAACTTGTATGAAGCCGAATTTTTAGCCGCACAACTCAAACGATTGGGATTGAATATCAAACAAGATTATTTTAAAATTACCAATCTTGCTGGAGGAAAAAAACTTGTTGAAAGCTTCAAAGCCTTGAAAAATAACGATTTGGTTACGGTAGTTTACAATTTTGTCGATATGCTTTCGCACGCCAAAACCGAGATGGATGTGGTTAAAGAACTCGCTTCTGATGATAAAGCGTATCGCTCGCTGACCTTGAGTTGGTTCAAAAATTCACCTCTTTTAGAAATCATTCAGCAAGCGCAAAAATTAGGTTTCAAATTGATTTTGACCACCGATCACGGAACCATAAACGTAAAAAATCCTTCGAAAGTTATTGGAGATAAGAACACGAGCCTGAATTTACGCTACAAAACAGGTCGTAGTTTGACGTATGAACAAAAAGATGTTTATGCGGTGAAAGATCCAAAAAATATTGGTTTGCCTACCATAAATATGAGCAGTTCTTATATTTTTGCAAAAAATGATTTGTTTTTGGCCTACGTGAACAACTACAATCATTATGTGAGTTATTATAAAAACACGTATCAACACGGTGGAATTTCGTTGGAAGAAATGATTATTCCGTTTTTGATTTTTAACCCTAAGTAATTCAGATTGCAGATAGCAGAAGGCAAGTTGCAGATAGCAGAATACAGAAGGTAGATTGCAGATTTGATTAAAAATAAACTTTAAAATAGAATGAATATTACTTTTTCATTAGACGAAATTAATGAAGTTGCACAGCAAATTATAGCACAAAATCCGAACAAAGTAATACTTTTTCACGGAGAAATGGGCGTTGGAAAAACTACTTTGATTAAAGCTTTGGCTAAAAATCTTGGTGTAAATGGTGCCACCAGTAGTCCCACTTTTTCTTTAGTTAACGAATACCAAACTACTAATAATCAAATTGTTTATCATTTTGATTTTTATAGATTGAAAATTGAAACAGAAGCCTTGGATATGGGTGCTGACGAATATTTTTATTCTGGCCATTGGTGTTTTATCGAATGGGCTGAAAAAATACCTAATCTTATTCCAGATTCGCATTCGGTGATTACAATATCATTGCTTGCTGATGGAAAACGATCTTTATCGTTAATTTAAAAATCTGACACAGATTTCACGAATTGACACAAATTTTGAATTAAATAAAATTGCACAAATCTACTAAAGACAGAAAAATCTGTGACCTAAGAGATGTTACCAGTCGAAGCAAATTCAATTTTTAAATTTGTGATAATTCGTGTAATTTGTGTAAAATAATGAATGGTGCGTTTGTCCTGAATTTTAATCCATCAAAATAGTCCTATTTTAAACTTTTTATGTAAATTGTACCTCTAATTTTCACTAAACAATGGCAATATCTCCATTCACGAAGCAACAGTTATTACCTCAGGAAGAAAAACTGGAAATAGCAAGACACAAAAGCGAACTCTTCATTGGAATTCCCAAAGAAACCAGCTATCAAGAGCGTCGCATTTGCCTGACGCCTGATGCTGTAAATTCGTTGACGTATCAAGGGCATCGCGTAATGATTGAAGCTGGAGCCGGAGAAAGTTCGAGTTATTCGGACAAAGAATATGCCAATGCAGGAGCCGAAATAACGAATGACACCAAGAAAGTTTTTAGCTGTCCGATGCTATTGAAAGTTGAACCCGCAAGTTTGGCAGAAATAGAAATGATGAATCCCAATTCGATTATCATTTCGGCCATTCAAATCAAAACGAGGAAGAAAACCTATTTTGAAGCTTTGGCTAAGAAAAAAATAACCGCTCTCGCATTAGAATACATCAAAGACGAAGATGGTTCCTATCCAGCCGTGAAATCTTTGAGCGAAATTGCAGGAACTGCCTCTATTTTGATTGCTGCCGAATTGATGATTACCAATGAATTCGGAAAAGGATTATTATTTGGCAATATTACTGGCGTCCCTCCTACTGATGTGGTGATTCTTGGAGCTGGAACTGTGGGCGAATTTGCCGCAAAAACCGCTATTGGATTGGGTGCCAATGTGAAAGTTTTTGACAATTCGATTCGAAAACTACGCCGTTTGCAAAACAATTTGAATCAACGAATTTTCACTTCAACCATTCAACCCAAATCGTTATTGAAAGCTTTGAGAAGATGCGATGTGGCTATCGGAGCGATGCGTGGTAAGGAACGTTGCCCAGTAATTGTTACCGAAACTATGGTTGAACATATGAAAAGAGGAGCCGTAATTGTCGATGTGAGCATTGATACTGGAGGTTGTTTTGAAACTTCGGAAGTAACATCACACGAGAAACCAACCTTTGTCAAAAATAACGTTTTGCATTATTGTGTACCCAATATTCCCTCTCGATATTCCAAAACGGCATCGCTTTCTATCAGCAATATCATCACTCCTTATTTGTTGCAAATTGCCGAAGATGGCGGAATCGAAAGTGCTATTCGATGCAATCACGGTTTGAAAAATGGAGTCTATTTTTACCACGGAATCCTGACCAACAAAGCGATTGGCGATTGGTTTGATTTACCCAATAGCGATATAAATTTAATCGTGTTTTAACTAAAGTTTCTTTTATATTTGCCAAAAATTAAAATATGAAGTTTGTACATCGCTTTGCCTATTATTTAGTAGGGTTAATAATGGGATTATTTGTTGTTGCTGCCATATTCAGCGGAAAAGATACCCGTTGCAATTATTTTCCAAATGCTCGAGTTCTAAATGATTTAAGAAATAAACCTTTTCATTATTCAGATGAAGCGTCGCGGGTTTTAGCCGAACAATGGATTGACACCATCGATATCAAAAATTGTTTGAAATATGGCGATGTCGATTTTGACAAAAGCAATATTCCTGTCGGAAACGGCAAACTCTATGTCATTGAAGGAAAGACAGTTCAAAATCAAGAAATCACTCTTAATGTGATAAATTATCCTGAAAAAGCAGTTTTGGACAAAGTTATAAAGAAATAAAATTTCGACTGTAATTGTCTGGGTTTTATCAAATAGAAATATTTAAAAATATAAAAAATATTATTTAAACCATTAAGAAATTAAGTAAGTTAAGACTTAATGAAACTTAATTTCTTAATGGTTAAAGAGTTTTATATCAAGACATTATAATAAGTAAATAAATGAACACCTCAAAAAGTTTTTAATTTTAAAAATCACTCTATATTGAGGTACAGACTTAAAATAATATTTCGACTTTTTCGAATAAACTCCTTTTTTGAGGAGTTTTTTTTATCGGATTTATTTATAAAAAACGTCATAGGCAAACCGAATCAGCGTACCAATAACTACAACCAAAAAGAAGATTCGGATAAACTTGTTCCCTTTATTTATGGCCAATTTGGCACCCAACCAGCCGCCAAAAGCATTACTAAATGCCATTGGAATCGCAATCGCCCAAATGATTTTACCTTTCAGCATAAACAAACAAATCGAACCAAAATTAGTCGCCAGATTGACCATTTTAGCATTAGCAGAAGCGTGCAAAAAATCGAATCCCATCAAAGCTATAAAGGCCAAAACCAAGAAACTTCCGGTTCCAGGTCCAATAAAACCATCATAAAAACCAACCACAAAACTGATGAGAACAGCATAAAAAACCTGTGTTCGAGCCGAATGTGTTTTCACAATATGTTGTCCAAAATTTTTCTGAGCATAGGTATAAACCACCAAAAGAGAAAGCACGACCAGCAATAGAGGTTTCATAAAATCATTGCTCACATAGGTCAACAAAGTCGAACCCAAAAAAGCCGATGGAAATGCCAAAATCATCATTATAGCCAATAATTTCCAGTTCATATCCACCTTTTTCAGGTATTGATAAGCGGCAAAAGAGGTGCCACTAAAAGCAGGTACTTTCAAGGATCCAATGACGGTAGAAACGGGAAGATTGGGCAACAAAATTAATCCAACAGGAGTTTGAATCAATCCTCCTCCTCCAACGATAGCATCGATAAATCCTGCCACAAAAGCTGCCAGACAGAGTAAAATTAGAATGTAAGATTCCATTTTTTAATAAAATTTCAGCAAATGTACTATAAGTTTATTGGTTTATTCGTTAATTTGTCTTTGGATAAAAATTTTAAAAATAATCTCAAATTTCCAATGGATTCAACACGAATAATAGAATTGATAAGTTACAGTTTACCAACCCTAATAATGGCTTTTGTTGCCTATAGTTTCTTCGAACTGTACACCAAAAACGAAAATGCAAAAAGAAACTATTTGTTGCAAAAAGAAACCAAACCAGACACTTTATCCCTGCGTTTGCAAGCTTATGAGCGTATGACGCTTTTTTTAGAACGCATCAATCCAAGTCAATTATTGGTTCGAATTTCTCCTATTTCAGAAAATAAAACGGATTATCAAAACTTTGTCATTGCCCAAATCGAACAAGAATACGAACACAATTTAGCACAACAAATCTATGTTTCAGAAGAATGTTGGTCGACCATTACCACTTCCAAAAATGCCACCATTCAAATGATTCTTTTGGCTGCAAAGAACGAAAAAATCAATGATGCTCATCAGTTGCGAGAATTTATTCTCAACGATTTATTGACAAAACAATCACCGAGTAGCGTTGCTTTGGCATTTCTCAAAAACGAAGTAAGCCAGTTGTGGTAGTTTATTCTCTCAACAAGCGATTCAATTGAAATTGTTCTTTTTCATTCAAATCAGGCAAAATGCGTTCGAATGAAACTCGCATTTGCTGATTTTTCAATAAAGTTCGAATGCTGTCTCTTCCAAATTTAGAAAATTGCCACTGATGATGTGTTGTTGCGTTTATTATATTTTTTAAAACAGTATCGTCTTTCAAATCTAAAGCTAACAATTTCTCCAATGCATTTTGTCGCGTGGATGTTTCGTAATGTATCGATGCATAGTTTTTCAATTCATTGATTAATAAGTTTTTATCAATCGAATATTGTTTTGTTGCAATGGAAAGAAACAACCATAAAATTCGTAAATTATAATCATTGAAACCCACCCAATTTTTTGTCTTTTCTAAATAATCAATTCGATTATTGGGAAAATCTTGCCATAAATTATACAAAGCAATTTCTCGTGTTTGATAGGATTTGTCGTCCAAAAGCGTTTCGTAATCCAATCGAAATTCTTCTGGAATAGCATTTAAAGTGGCTGACACTGCCTGACGTACTTGCACATTATTTGTAGCCAAAGCGAGCCGCAACAATTCTTTTTTATCCTCGTATTTTTCGTTTTCTAATTGGGCAACAATAGCTTCTTTTGCAGAAAAATAAACATCCGATTGCAGTATTTTAATAAAGAAATCTTTTTTATCCGACAAAGGTGTATTGCGCAATTTCTCTATTTCAAAAAGAGTTTGAATGGATTTGTTTTTAGCCAGTAAATCATTGGCAATTTGGGTATTAAATCCTGATTTTTCAAGCCATATTTTGCTAAAAGTATCCAAATCATAAGGAGAAACCTTCTTGATTTCGGCAAAAAAATCTTGTGTATTTACATTTCGATAAGCATATTTATTCAAATAATTTTTCACTGCTTTTTTAAAGGCTTTTTCACCAATTCCATCTCTCAAAACGTGCAAAGCCCAAGCTCCTTTTTGATAAAAACTTAGCGAACTTGCTTTGGCATTCAGTACTGGAATCGTATCGGTTTTGGACGCTTGTTGGAGGAGTTTTGCATTGTCATTCAGCTTGGAATGAAAATAATCTTCCCCGAACACCTCCTTTTCGGCCAATAACGCATAATAAGTAGCAAACCCTTCCTGCAACCAATGCTCTTTACCCTCTTGGGCAGTTATTAAATCCCCAAACCATTGATGAGCTAATTCGTGAGCGTTGACGTTGGTGTAATTTCGATCTTCAAAACCGATAGAATCCACCACGTACCGATTCGAAAAAAGCGTCGCCGAAGTGTTTTCCATTCCGGCATACAAAAAATCACGAACTGGAATTTGTTTGTAGATTTCCCACGGATACTTCACTCCTATTTCCTTTTCCAAAACATCAAAAATTTGTTTGGAATAGCGATACGTGGGTTCGAATTTGGACGAAGTATTCGGCTCGTAATACATTTCTAAAGGAATTCCCGATTTGGAAAGCTCCCTTTTTTTGTCGAATTGCCCAATGGCAAGCATCAATAAATAAGAGCTCATCGGCTTTTGCATCCTGAATTTCCAATGAGTCGAATGGTTATTTTCCAATTTACTGTACAAATTACCATTGGAAATTACTTTATATTCAGAATCAAAAACTACTTCTACATTAAAAATCATCTTTTCATTCACATCGTCAAAACTCGGAAACCAATGGCTGGTGTATTTCCCTTGTCCCTGTGTCCAAATTTGTAAATTATGGGTCGCTTCGGAACCCACAAAATATAAAGTTTGTTTGGGAATCGCTTTATATTCAAAGCTTAAAATATTTTTCCCTTTTTGGAACGGATGAATCAACAAAAGTTGTTTGCCATTGGTGGTAAATGCGATCTTCTTCTCGTTCAATTCTACTTCAGAAAACGTCATATTTTGGGCATCAATTTTCAACGTGTCTACCGATTTCAAAACCGTAAACCAATACCGAACTGCACCCGAAACTGATTTTTCAGTAGGATTGATGGTTAATTGACCATAAACCGATTTGAAATCAACCGACTTGGTTTGTTGTGCAATAACTAAAGTGGAAATGAGCAGAAAAAGGTATTTCATTTTAATCAATATTTATCGAATCTGAATTCCAATTCTTGGGATTGTTTTTTATATAATGATATATAGTATCGAATGAATTATAATTTCGGACGATATGATCGTGATAATTGGATTGCCAAACGGATTCTCCATCCTTGTTTTCAATCAATTCAATAATTTGTTTGGTCGTAACCGATTTGAATGTGGCAACAAATGACGAAATGGAATTGGGTTTTCGGGATAATTTTGGGTGGTTGGTTTCAATTTCACGTTCATGTAGAGACGCACTGCAGTGCGTCTCTACGTTGGATGATGGAAAAATAACAGATGAATCCAATTTAATTTCAATTAACAAATGAATATGATTGGGCATAATAACCCAATTATGAAAAAACCAACGTTCTCTAATGATAATTGATTTCAATAACTCCTTTTCAATAATTTTACCCTTATCACTTAATACCATTTTGTCATTTTCAATGACCCCAAAAATACATTCCCTGTTTCTGGAAACCAAGGTGATAAAATAGATAGCCTCACTGGAATAATCCCAATTCTTCAATCGGTTTGATTCTGTTCGGTACCTGTTTTTAAATAAGGACATAAAAAGTTTCTAATTGATTTTATACAGCTGTTTTTATAATTCTTCAAACAATTTCAACAATTGTGTCACGGTATTCCAATTCCGAATCGTTGCCGTTACATTTAATTTTTTCTCGATGTATTTCTGGTCAAAACGTGTTTTTCCTGCTCCAACGGCATATTTAATGTAAATTCTGTTGGCGTCAATACTGGCTTCATCGGGTTTTACCTGACTCATTTTCAAATCATTCATACTATCGCTTTTCAAAGTTGTGGAAATAAAAGCAACATATATTTTTTTGATGTCTAGATCTGCCTCTTTCAAAAAGGGATTATTTTTGAAACAAGCTTCTAAATCGGTTTTGCCAATAACCACAACAGGAACTTCGTGACCAAAAGCCTTGAAGATTTCCTGCTTAATTTTGAAACCAACAGCGGCTGCATTTTCTTCCTCGGTATCGACAAAAACGTTTCCCGATTGAATATAAGTTTGCACATTTTGAAAACCAACGGCTTCCAAAGTCGTTTTCAAAGCCTCCATTTTTATCATATTGTGACCGGAAACATTGATGCCGCGTAGCAGTGCGAGATGGGTTGTCATTTAGTAGTTATTTAAGAATTCAAATATACTTTATCCTATTCCAATACCAAACAATTGTATTTCCTATTTTCCAAACAAAAAACTATCTTCGCTTCATCAAATTAAAAATCCGTTTTTATCCGTGTCTTTGTCATCTCGAGCGCAGTCGAGAGAAGTAAATCCGCGTCATCCGTGTCCAAATAAACAATATGCAGCAAAACATCCTAGAAACTCCCATCGAATACCTCAAAGGCGTCGGTCCCAACCGCGGGACTTTGTTGCGCAAGGAATTGGGAATTCATAAATACGGTCATTTGCTCAATTTTTTTCCCAATCGCTACATTGATAGAACGCGTTATTACAAGATCAACGAATTGCAGAACAATATCGCCGAAGTTCAAATTATCGGTAAAATCATCAATGTCAAAACCGTAGAATTTGGCAAAAACCAGAAACGATTGGTGGCCACTTTCGTGGACGATACTGGGCAAATGGAACTCGTTTGGTTTCAAGGCCACAAATGGATTCGCGAGAGTTTGAAACTCAATGAAATGTGTGTCATTTTCGGAAAATGCACTTCTTTTGGGAATACTTTCAATATGGCGCATCCCGAAATCGAGTTGATGAGCGAACACGAACAAAGCCTGCGCTCGGCGATGCAACCCGTTTATCCATCGACGGAAACCTTGGCGAACCGAGGAATTTCAAATCGGGTAATCAATAAAATGATGCAACAATTGTTCTTGGAAACCCAAGCCAAATTCGCTGAAACCTTGCCCGATTATTTAACAGCCGAATTAAAACTAATTCCGAAAAATGCGGCCTTATTCAACATCCATTTTCCAAAAAGTGCCGAAGCTTTGGCGAAAGCCCAATTTCGTTTAAAATTCGAGGAATTGTTCTACATCCAATTGCAATTAATCACCAAAAACCTCATTCGGAAGCACAAAATCAAAGGACATCCGTTTACGAAAGTGGGCGAATATTTCAATGATTTCTATCAAAATCATTTGCCTTTTGAACTAACCAATGCCCAAAAAAGAGTCATCAAGGAAATCCGAATCGATATGGGAAGCAACGCCCAAATGAACCGATTGCTGCAAGGCGACGTGGGTTCAGGGAAAACAATCGTGGCTTTGATGAGTATGCTCATTGCCTTAGACAATGGTTTTCAATCTTGCTTGATGGCACCGACTGAAATCTTGGCAAACCAACATTTTAACGGTTTGACTGAATTAGCCAAAGAATTGAATATCAACATAAAAATACTCACTGGTTCAACTAAAATTGCAACTAGAAGAATCATTCACGAAGAACTCGAAAACGGCAGTCTGCACATCCTGATTGGCACGCACGCTTTATTGGAAGACAAGGTGAAATTCCATAATTTGGGCTTGGCCGTGATTGACGAGCAACATCGTTTTGGAGTGGAACAACGTTCTAAATTGTGGAAGAAAGGAAGCCTCCCTCAGTCCCTCCAAAGGAGGGAAGTTGAGCATATAGTACAAAAATACAAGACTGCCCGACCTTCAACTTATAGTCTTTTAAAAGAACTCAAAGACCAAAACAAAAAAAACAGTACACAAGCTGAAGGTGTTTTATGGGAGGGTTTGAGAAATAATAACCTAACTTATAAATTCAGAAGACAACATATTATTGATATGTTTATTGTTGATTTTATATGCATTGAAAAAAAACTCGTTATTGAAGTTGATGGCGGCTATCATAACACTATTGAACAGCAGGAAGTCGATGAAATGCGAACTCAAATCTTAAATGAACTCGGTTTCAAAGTGATTCGTTTTAGTAATGAGGAAATAATCGGAAATACTGACGAAATACTAAAAAAAATAACCTCAATCTTAGAAAGCCTCCCTTCTGGGGAGGTTGGTGGGGCTATACCACCACACGTTTTGGTGATGACCGCCACACCTATTCCACGAACTTTAGCGATGAGTTTGTATGGCGATTTGGATATTTCAGTCATTGACGAATTGCCTCCGGGACGAAAACCCATTCAAACCGTGCATCGATTTGACAGCAACCGTCTGAAAGTCTGGAAATTTATTCGGGACGAAATCGCCATTGGCAGACAAATTTATATCGTCTATCCATTAATCGAAGAATCGAAAACTATGGATTTCAAGGATTTAATGGACGGTTACGAAAGCATTTCCCGTGATTTTCCGTTGCCTCAATACGCCATTTCCATCCTTCACGGAAAAATGAAACCAGCCGACAAAGATGCAGAAATGAAACGCTTTGCCGAAGGAAAAACCAACATTATGGTCGCCACAACCGTGATTGAAGTGGGCGTGAATATTCCGAATGCCAGCGTGATGATTATCGAAAGTGCGGAACGCTTTGGATTGTCGCAACTCCACCAACTCCGGGGTCGCGTGGGTCGTGGTGCCGAACAAAGTTATTGCATCCTGATGACGAGCCACAAACTGAGTGCCGACAGCAAAACCCGAATGGAAACAATGGTGGGCACGAATGACGGTTTCGAAATTGCCGAAGTCGATCTCAAACTCCGTGGACCAGGCGATTTGATGGGAACGCAACAAAGTGGGGTCCTGAATCTACAAATTGCCGATATTGTTCGTGACCGAGATATTCTACAATTAGCACGCAATTATGCCCTGAAAATTCTGAAGGACGATGCACCGATGCAGAAACCAGAAAATGCTGTTTTGAGAGCCACTTACATCGAATTGACCAAGAAGAAAAACATCTGGAATTACATAAGCTAATCTATTTAAATTACTTAAAATCATTTTGTTATAAAATATTTTGTAAATTTACGTGTACTAACTTTAAACATTTATCCTGATGTTTGGAAAGCCGACTTTTACAAAATCTACGGAAGATGACCAAAATTTCATTCTGCTAAAAGAGAAGGTTAAGGAACGCTTGAGTTTAGAAGATAAAAATTATCAAAACCAGATTAAAGCCTTTTTGTTGCCGTTTTTTTATTTTCTTTTTTGGTATTTGGCTATGCAATACAAATCAATACCAATCCTGTACTCTCTTTTTTATGGTTTAATTGGAGCTTTGACCACTTTAATTTTTGTCAACCTTATTCACGAAGCTTGCCACCAGACTTTATTTGAAAAGAAATGGAAAAATAAAGTTATGATGTACTTTTTTGATTGTATGGGAGCCAATAGCTTTATTTGGATGAACAGACACATCAGGATGCATCATAATTATCCAAACATCATTGGCTGGGACAGTGATATTGAACAAGGAGGACCTCTCAAACTCTTGCCGAGTGAAAATTATTCGACTATTCAAAAATACCAACAGTATTGGATTTTTTTTCTGTATCCACTGTTCTTGTTGAATTGGTTGTTGATAAGAGATTTTAGAGATTTTTATTCCTCCAAACGATACATCAAGAAGTTTGTAAAAATCCCTTTAAAAGAACATTTTAAATTATGGTTTTTCAAGTTGTTGTTTTTTAGCTACATAATCATAATTCCCGTTTTTGTTTTCAATGTTGGAATAGGTCAAGCTATAGCTGGTTTTTTAGTACAAATGATTTGCGGAAGTTTATTAGGAATGGTTATTTTGCTCACTCCACACGTCAATATTGGCAATGAATTTCCAGTTCCAACTGAAGATTTTAAACTTCAAACCTCTTGGATAAGACACCAATTTATAACGACTAACGATATTACTGGTGAAAATTTTATCTCAAAATACCTAATGAATAATTTTAATTATCATTTAGCACATCATTTATTTCCAAATATCAGTTCCGTACACATGCCAAAAGTCACTGAAATAATTAAAGAATTTGCGCTGGAACATCACTTCCCTTATAAAAGTTATTCCTTAATAAAAGCATTTAGACTTCATCATCAATTGATCAAAAAATACGCAATACAAACGCGCATTTTTTTTGAAGAAACAATGTAGTGAATTATGGAAAATCAATTCAAATTTGCAGACTTTCATTGCCATCCATCGTTAAAAACTTATGGACATTCTTTTGAAGACAGCCCTTATGGTTGGAAAAGAAGAAATATTTGGTTTCAACAAAAAAACAGTTATTTGCGAAAACTAGTCAGTCGAAATCTTGGTATCGCAAAATTTTCGCAAGCGGATTTTTTGTCATTAAAAGAAGGAAATGTAAAATTAGTTACTGCTTCATTGTACCCTTTTGAGAAAGGTTTTTTTATAAATCTTCTCGGAAAAGGGAGTCTTTCTGCATTCTTGGCCAATGCTATTATTGGAATTAGTTATTACCGAATTAGAAACATCCAAAAACATCTAAATTATTTTGAAGATCTTGAAAAGGAGTATAATTTCCTGTTGAAAGCAATCAAACAGAACAATGAAGTTGAATTGTATTTTCCAAAAAAATCAGATGATTTTAAATTAATCGAAAACCACAATAAAACGGCAATTGTATTCTCAATTGAAGGAGCGCATGTCTTTAATTCTGGTTTAGAAAAATATGGAAGAGCAACAAATGAAAAAGAAATTATTGAAAATATTTACAAAGTAAAAAATTGGGAAATTGCCCCCTTAACCATAACTTTTGCTCATAATTTCACGAATGATTTTTGTGGTCATGCAAGAAGTTTAGATCCACTGGGTAAATTAGTCAATCAAAATGAAATGCTAAACCACGGTTTTACTGATTTAGGATTTAAAGCTTTGAATGCCTTATTGGATAATAAAAATGGCAAAGTAATTTATCCCGATTTGAAACACATGAGCCTGAAATCTCGAAAAGAATATTATCAATATTTGGATGAATTCTTTATAGATGAAAAAATCCCTGTTTTAATTAGCCACGGAGCTGTAACAGGAACTTCTTGGACAAATAATGAAACCTTGGATTCTCAAACAGTCTTTAGCGATTCCGACATTAATTTTTTTGATGAAGAGCTCGTGAAAATAGCTCAAAGCAATGGCCTTTTTGCTATTCAAATGGATAGCAGGCGATTAGCAAAAAGAAGTATTATAAAAAAACTACATTCTAAAAAAAACATAGCATTCGCATCTGCTGAAATCATTTGGAATCAAATAAAACATATTGCAATAGTGCTCGACAATCATGATTTAAATGCTTGGAATATAGCATGTATCGGTAGTGATTTTGATGGATCTATTGAACCGCTTCCCGGAATTTATAGTGCTGCCGATTTTCCCCAACTTGCTAGAAATTTAATGAATTTGTCCACATTATTTTTATCAAATTACAATTTCAAAAATGATTTTAACAAAGAAATTACTCCTGAAAGAATCGTTGAACAATTTTGTTACGAAAACTTATATCGTTTTTATCACAATAGAATTTAATTTATATCAAGAGTTAGCGGTAATGCAAAAACACCCTGCAACTTTCAAGAGCTGACCAAACGACTGCGATATTCACTTGGAGAGCATCCCAATACTTTGCGGACATAACGGCTGAAAAATGAAAGACTTGAAAAATGAAGCGTATCGGCTATTTCCGAAAAGTTGAGTTGGGTGTTTTGTAAAAGCATTATTATGTGTTGGGTGGTGTAATTTTCAATCCATTCAGAAGGTGTTTTGCCACTGACCTTTTTGCTAATTTCGGTCAAATATTTTGGCGTAATAAACAATTTTTCTGAATAAAACTCAACCGCCCTGTTTTCCATACAATGCTGTTGAATAAGTTGCAAAAAGCGTTCAAACAAATTGCCTTTTTGAACTGAAACATTTCTTTTTTCAATTTCTGAAGAAAAAATATTCCACATTTCCATTACCAAAATTTGCAGTTGGCGATTGACAATTTCTTTATGAAAACGATGGTTTTTATTTTCATATTTTGCCATCAGCGTTTTAAAATTCTGCAAGCAAATATCGGCATCTAATTTTGAGAGCCTTATCATAGGCGTTTCTTTGGAAAACAGATATCCTTTTATTCCCCAACCAATATCAGGATTATTTTTACTCATTAATTCAAAAGAAACCGAAAAACAGGTCGCTTCAAATTTCCCATTACATTGAACAAATGCAAAATCAACTTCGGGAAGTAAAATGACCAAACAATTTTTTTTAAGTTCAAAATGTTTTCCATTGATTTTTACGGTCGCTTTTCCTTTTTGGCAAAGAATATGGACAAAGTAGTTTTGAGAATGTAGTTCTTTAAAATCATCTATACTACCGACTTTTGCCTGAATAATTTCATTACTGTTTTTTTCTAAAATCATATTGCATATTACTTGAAAATACAAAAATACAAAAAATCCGTGTTTTGTAAAAGTATTGATGTCATAAATAACATACAGCTTTATTGAAACCAATCTAATTTTGTACTTGAAAATTTTATTAAAATGAAAAATGACAACAATATCAATCGCAGAGATTTTGTAAGTAAAATTTCTTTGGCAGGGTTGGTGCTTTCTTTCGCACCTTTTCAAACATTATTTTCTCAAAACAAACAAAATAGTAAAAAAATGAACTTAAAAAACAATATTGGCGATTTGCCTAAACGAAAATTAGGAAACCTTGAAGTTTCTGCAATAGGGCTTGGTTGTATGAATTTAACTTGGGCTTACGGAGCAGGAGTTGATAAAAATACAGGCATTTCCCTTATCCGAAATGCTTACGAAAGTGGAATTACTTTTTTTGATACAGCTGAAGCCTACGGACCTTTCTTGGACGAAGAATATGTTGGTGAAGCCTTAAAGCCAATGAGAGACAAAGTTGTAATTGCCACCAAATTTGGTTTTGATATTGACTTTGAAACCAAACAATTCAAAGGCTTAAATAGTCGCCCTGAGCATATAAAAAAAGTAGTGGATATGCAACTAAAACGCTTAAATACTGATTATATTGATTTGCTTTACCAACACCGCGTTGACCCAAATGTGCCTATTGAAGAGGTTGCAGGTTTGATGAAAGATTTAATCTCAGAAGGAAAAATCAAACATTATGGATTATCAGAAGCAGGATCAGAAACGATTCGCAGAGCACATAAAATTCATCCTGTTACAGCAGTACAAAATGAGTATTCTCTTTGGACACGAGATTCTGAACCTTTTGCATTTCCTGCCTGTATAGAACTAGGAATCGGTATTGTACCTTGGAGTCCACTAGGAATGGGTTATCTTGCAGGAAAAATCAACAGTTCAACAAAATTTGCTGATGGAGATTTAAGAGGGCGTTTCCCAAGATTTACGCCTGAAGCCATAAAGAATAATCAACCTGTGGTAGATTTATTGAACAAAGTGGCATTACAAAAAAATACCACGCCTGCAAAAGTGGCTTTGGCTTGGTTGCTTGCTCAACATCCTAACGTAGTTCCGATTCCGGGTACAACCAATTTAGTCCATTTAGCAGAAAATATTGATGCGATAAATGTTGATTTAACTGCCGAAGATGTGCAATTTATAAATTCAGAATTTGCAAAAATTACTGTTACAGGTGACCGAACAAGCGAATCATTGAAACAAATGAGCGATGTTGAACACGAATTAAAAACCAATAAATTAAAATAAAATGAAAAATACAATTTTGGCAATAGCCTTATTTTTAACAACAATCAATTTAAATGCACAAAAAATGGACAATAAAAATTTAAAACAACGGATTGCTACCATAGAAGACAAAATGGCAATTAAGCAAGTGGTAGATATTTTTTCAAATCTTGCAGATACGAAAGAAATAGACAAACAGGTATTGCTTTTTACCGAAGACGGAATAGTGGAATCCATTACCAACGGACAGAGCAATGTCTTGAAAGGACGGGAACAATTGAAACAAGTTTTTACAAACTTTCTTTCTCAATTTCACACCATTTTTCATCAAAACGGTCAGCAAACAATTGAGCTGAAAGACAATACTGCTGAAGCAACAAGCTACTGCATCGTAATACTAATCGGAAATCAGAACGGAAAAGAAACGAAAACGACTTTGAACACTATTTACAAAGATTCTTTTGTAAAAGTTAACGGACATTGGCTTATTAAACACCGACTTTCCAACTTTGTACATAGAGAAGCGGAAGAATTGAAATAGGCAAATCAAGAATAATGCACTACCGCTAACAGCGGTAGCTGTTGCGCAACCTCATTCAAAAACTAAACTTTCAAAATAAGTATAAAAAA
>DAORUG010000062.1:0-16255 GCA_035433125.1 Flavobacterium sp. | reverse complement strand
AACGTTTTCCTGGTATTGTAAAAGAAGCCTACGATATTGTTAAAGGAGTTTCACCTTATATCATCATTGGTATCGCCATTGGTGGCTTGATGCACGGCTTTATTCCAACAGGATTTTTTGAAGCCTACATCAGTAAAGAAAATCCTTTTGCAGTGCCCATTGCCGTGATTTTGGGAATACCAATGTACAGCAATGCAGCGGGAGTCATTCCCGTGATACAGGTTTTAGTTGCCAAAGGTGTTCCGCTGGGAACGGCCATCGCCTTTATGATGGGAGTTATTGGTTTGTCCTTACCCGAAGCAATGCTTTTGAAAAAAGTAATGAACTGGAAATTAATTGCTATATATTTTGGAACTATTGGCTTCTTTATGATTCTATCGGGTTATTTTTTCAATATGATTTTATAAATTAAATTTCAAAAAAATGAAAAAAACTGTTTTATTACCCATTTTTGCAACGCTGATGTTGCTATTTGCTTCCAACATTGGAAACGCTCAAACAAAAAAAACAACAACCATTCAAGTGATTCAATTTCACTCGGAACACCGTTGTATGACCTGCAACAAAATTGAGGAAATAACCAAAATTGCTTTGAAAAAATACCCAACCATTCCGTTTTCGTTGGTCAATGCCGACGACAAAAAGAACGAAAAAAAATGTACCCAATTTCAAGCTTACGGAAGTTCCTTGTTTCTCTACAACACCAAAACCAAAAAGATCAAGAATTTAACCGAAATGGCTTTTATGAATGCTGGTGACCAAGACAAATTCATCAAGGAATTTAATAAAAATATGGACACTTTCCTAAAATCGTAATATGGAATGGTTAACTGAATTGGCTCAAAACTCTGAAATTCCTTTATTGGCAGCTTTGGCTTTGGGATTGTTGACCGCCATTGCGCCTTGTCCATTGGCTACCAATATCACGGCAACGGCATTTATCGCCAAAACCATCAACAGCCGAAAAAAGGTTTTGTTAAGTGGATTGTTGTACACTTTGGGCAGAATGTTTTCCTACACGGCCATTGGAGCAATCATTTATTTTGGCGCCAACACTTTTCAAATAGCCAAACTTTTTCAAGGAAACGGCGAGAAATATATTGGTTTTGTGTTGGTTATTCTGGGCTTGATAATGCTAGACATCATAAAACTTAATTTCATAAAAGGAGGAAACTGGATTGATCAACTTTCGGATAAATTCAAGACCAAAGGCTTGTTGGGCGCTTTTCTTTTGGGTGCTTTATTTGCTTTGGCATTTTGTCCTTACAGCGGTGCCTTGTTTTTCGGAATGCTGGTTCCAATGACTCTCAAATCAGGATTGGCAATGCCTGTACTGTTTTCTGTAGGCACAGGATTGCCCGTAATTCTTTTCGCTTTTGTGATTGCGTTTAGTATGGAAAAACTGGGAACCTATTTCAAAGCCATTACCAAAATCGAAAAAGTAATGCGAATATTGGCGGGAGTTACATTTATCGTTACGGGATTGTATTACATCAATATTTATTTCAAACTATTTTAAATAATTGTTAAGTTTTAAAAATAGTTTTGTTTGTGACCATATTAATCGTAATATTGCAATATAAAAATATAACGATGGGAGCATCCAAAACAGAACAATTTACAGACCAACAAAATGAATTGGCCATTCTAGCCAAAGCCTTGGGACATCCGGCTCGAATCGCCATAATCGAATACTTGCTAAAAGTAGATACGTGCATTTGCGGTGATATAGTCAACGAGTTGCCTTTGGCCCAACCAACAGTTTCGCAGCATTTAAAAGAACTCAAAAATGCGGGTTTAATTAAGGGAAACTTCGAAGGAGCGTCTATTTGCTATTGCATCGACGAACTGGGATTCGAAAAAATAAAAGGTTTTTTCCAAGAGGTTACCAATCATTTGGAGAAAACTAAAAATCAATGTTGCTAATTTAAATTCAATACAAATGAAACTATCTCAAGCAAAAAACATCTTGAAGTCAGTAGAAGCGGTAAACTTCTTATTGCCTGACGGAACTTGTGTTCCAGAACATTTTCACGTGACTGAAGTGGGTTTGATTACGAAAAACTTCATCGATTGTGGCGGAACCGTTCGCAAAGAAACTGTGGTCAACTTCCAATTATGGGATGCTAATGATTTCGAACACCGTTTGAAACCTCAAAAATTACTCAACATCATCGAATTATCCGAAAAAGTTTTGGGTATCGAAGATTTCGAAATTGAAGTGGAATACCAAGCACAAACTATCGGAAAATACGATTTGGATTTCAATGGAGAAGACTTTGTATTGTTGAACAAACAAACCGCTTGTTTAGCTCAAGACCAATGCTGTATTCCTGCTGAAAAACAAAAAGTAAAATTATCGGATATTAAAATCGAACAAAGCTGTTGCACTCCAGGCGGAAGCTGTTGCTAATTTTTAGACAATAAATTCGAACCTTAAAAATCAAACGCATAGAAACATAGAAAAAAGAATGAGATAGACCAATTCTTGGTTTTCACATAGCTATGTTTTACTTCAATAAAGTGAAACGTCTTTTAGAATTTTAACAACCTATGTTTCTATGTGTTTAAAAAATTGAGTTAAACACAATATAAATTAAAAAATGACATCAACCAAAACCATCCTTTTTCCAGAAATTGAAAAAGTTATCAATACTTTAAACTTCGAAAGTATTTCCGATGAACGAAAAATCGTTTTGCAACCTCTTATCGATTTCATCCAAGGAAAAGCCAACAACAATCAAGAAATTCGCTTGAACCTGATTTGTACGCACAATTCTAGAAGAAGCCATTTGTCGCAAGTTTGGGCTCAAACGGCAGCAGCGCATTACAATATTAAAAACGTATTTTGCTATTCGGGTGGAACCGAAGCTACAGCAATGTTCCCGATGGCGGCCAAAACATTGGCTAAGCAAGGCTTTCAAATCAAAACCATTGCCGAAGGAAACAATCCTGTTTATGCGATAAAATACGCCGAAAACGAACATCCCGTTATTGGTTTTTCGAAAACTTTTGACGACGATTTCAATCCACAAAGTGAGTTTGCAGCCATACTAACTTGTTCCTCAGCCGACCAAGGTTGTCCGTTTATTGCTGGTGCCGAAAAACGCATTCCAATAACTTTCGAAGACCCAAAAGCCTTTGACAACACGCCTCAACAAGCCGAAAAATATGAGGAAAGAAGTGTGCAAATTGCTACTGAAATGTTTTATGTTTTCTCCCAAATCAAACAATAAATATGTCAGCAAATAATTGTGCACCAGTTGTGGAAAGAAAGAAATTGAGCTTTCTCGACAGTTACCTTACGCTTTGGATCTTCCTGGCAATGGCTCTAGGAGTTTTGATTGGATATTTCATTCCTTCGAGTGGTAATTTCATCAATTCCTTTTCGAGCGGCACCACCAATATTCCATTGGCAATTGGCTTGATATTAATGATGTATCCACCATTGGCAAAAGTGAAATACGAACAAATGGGAGAAGTTTTCAAAAACACAAAAGTCCTTGGAGCTTCCTTATTTTTGAACTGGATTGTTGGTCCAATTCTGATGTTTTTCTTGGCATTATTATTATTAAACGGATATCCCGAATATATGATTGGTGTCATTCTAATTGGCTTAGCTCGTTGTATTGCAATGGTCGTAGTTTGGAACGATTTAGCCGATGGAAACCGTGAATATGCAGCAGGATTGATTGCCTTGAACAGTATTTTTCAAGTGTTGTTGTACAGCGTTTATGCTTATGTTTTTATTACCATACTTCCTCCCTATTTTGGTTATACCGGTTTTGAAGTCAATATCAGTATTGGTCAAATTGCCGAAAGCGTCGGCATCTATCTAGGAATTCCTTTTGCTTTGGGGATTATCAGTCGTTATGCTTTAATTTCAATAAAAAGTTCGGAATGGTTTGAAACCAAATATGTTCCTTTTATTTCTCCAATAACATTGATTTCATTATTGTTCACCATTGTTTTGATGTTCAGTTTAAAAGGCGAATTAATCGTTCAAATTCCTTTTGATGTATTGCGAATTGCATTGCCATTGGTCATTTATTTTGTAATAATGTTCATCATCAGTTTCTTCATCGGAAAGTATTTTGGTGCTGACTATTCGAAATCCACGGCCATTGCTTTTACGGCAACGGGAAATAATTTCGAACTGGCGATTGCAGTAGCCATTGGTGTTTTTGGAATCAATAGTGGTCAGGCTTTTGCGGGAGTTATTGGGCCATTAGTAGAAGTTCCAGCTTTGATAGCGTTGGTCAACGTAGCTTTTTGGTTTAGAAAAAAATACTATTCTAAAACCGAATAAATTCAGGAACCGAAATAGAAAAAAGCTCTTTTAAAACATTAAATTTTAAAAGAGCCTTACTTATTTTATAAATAAAAAAACTATTCTTCGTCTTCTTTGTTCAAATGCCAAATAATTTCAGCTATAAGTCCAGTCCAACCTGTTTGATGATTGGCTCCTAATCCTTTTCCGGTATCGCCATCGAAATATTCAAAAAACAAATGATTCTTGTTGAATAGCGTATCTTTTTGGAATTTTTCATATTCGCCATACATTGGAATTTTCTCATCAGTGCCCGGAATAAAAAGGTCCAACAATCTTCGTGCAACTCCTTTTGAAGCTTCTTTGAGATTTATTTCATTTCCTGAATTAGTTGGGAATTCCACTTTAAAACCTTTGCCATAATAGTTGTGAAATTTTTCTAAAGAGTCCAAAATCAAATAATTCATTGGAAACCAAATAGGACCTCTCCAATTGGAATTTCCGCCAAACATATCTCCAGTGGCCTCGGCTGGCGTATAATCTACTTGGATAATTCCTCCATCGTGTTTAAATTTATATGGATTTTGCTTGTGATATTTGGACATGGAACGAACTCCAAAATCAGATAAAAATTCTTCTTCGTCAAACATTCGCTTGAGAATCATTTTCATTCTGTGCCCTCTAAGTGTCGAGAGCAAACGCGTTTCTCCTTTTCCGTGAGTAAACCAACTCGAAACTAAACTAGCTAAGTCAGGACGATTTTTTAAAACCCATTCTACTCGACGCTTGAATAAAGGTAGTTTTTCTAGTAAATCTGGAGTTAATACTTCGACAGCAAATAATGGAATTAATCCCACCATCGAACGAATTTTTAACAATTCGGCATCTCCATTTGGTTTATGAAGCATATCATAATAGAACTCATCCTCATCATCCCAAAGACTTATATGGTTATCCCCCAATGACTGCATCGCTCCTGATATATGAAGAAAATGCTCGAAAAATTTAGAAGCCATGTCTTGATAAACTGGATTTTTTAATGATATTTCGCACGCTATTCGCAACATATTCAAACAATACATTGCCATCCAACCTGTACCATCTGCTTGTTCAAGATGTCCTCCAGTTGGCAAGTCGTACGAGCGATCAAAAACTCCAATATTATCCATTCCGAGGAATCCACCTCCAAAGATATTGTTGCCGTTTTCGTCTTTCAAATTTACCCACCACGTAAAGTTGAGCAGTAATTTATGAAATATACGTTCCAAAAAAACAGTATCACCAACGCCTCCATTGGCCTCTTTGTCGATTTCATATACTTTCCAAGTTGCCCAAGCATGAACTGGTGGATTTACATCCGAAAATGACCATTCATAAGCTGGAATTTGCCCGTTGGGATGCATATAATATTCTCGAAGGATCACCAATAATTGTCTTTTGGCAAAATCGGGATCTAATCTAGCCAAAGGCAAAGTATGAAAAGCCAAATCCCAAGCAGCAAACCAAGGATATTCCCATTTATCAGGCATAGAAAGAATATTGGAAGTGTATAAATGCTTCCAAGTACTATTTCTACCTTCGTTTCGCCCTCTTTCTGGTTTTGGTGTCGAAGGATCTCCTTTGAGCCATTCGTATACGTTATAATAATACCATTGTTTTGTCCAAAGCATTCCTGCATAAGCTTGCCTCTGAATGGATTTTAGTTTTTCGTCGGTTACCCCTTTTTGAATGAGTGCATAAAATTCATCGGCCTCCTCTATTCTTTTTTGAAAGATGGTATCAAAATCTACAAAAGCATCTTCAGGAGTAGTGTTTGTAAATCGAAGACGATATTCTTTTTTTCCTTGTGCCGGAATGATATCATCATAATGTACAGAAGCTTTTGTGCCAATGGCCTCAGGATTTATACTTTTCCGCTTTTTATTGATTATATAATCATTAATACCATCTTTGGCATAAGGTGATAGATTTGGTGAGCCGTATAATTTTTCGTAATTGGTTTTATTGTCACAAAACAAAAGATTTATTGCGTTTTCAGAATATAAGTTGAAATGTCCTACTAATTTGTGATCAATTTCTATTAATGATTTACCAACACCTTTTAAGGTAGGTTTGTCTTTGTATTTTTCATACCCCCAACTCCAAGTATTTCTAAACCAAACAGTAGGTAATACCGTAATTGGCGCATCAACTGTAGAACGATTTTCTACAATAACTTTGATTAAAATATCTTGCTCATCGGCTTTGGCATATTCAATAGTAATGTCAAAATACTCGTCATTATCAAAAACTCCTGTGTCAATTAATTCATATTCAGGTTCAAGACGAGAACGTTTTTGGCTTTCGGTAATTATTTTTTCATAAGGAAAAGCTTTTTGTGGATACTTGTAAAGCATCTTTTGATAAGAATGTGTTGGAGTCGCATCTTGATAATAATAAATTTCCTTGACATCCTCACCGTGATTGGATTCGGCTGGAGTTAATCCAAAATAACGTTCTTTCAGAATGCGATCTTTATGATTCCAAAACGAAAAAGCAAAACAAATATGCTGTTTATTATCCGATATTCCTCCAATGCCTTCTTCTCCCCAGCGATAAGTTTTAGAACGAGCCATATCATGAGTGGTGCTTCCCCAAGCATAACCGCTCTGAGAATAATCTTCTCTAACTGTTCCCCACTGACGATCAGTTAAATAAGGACCCCATTTTTTCCATCCTTTATTATCGGTTCTTAATTTTAATCTTGCTTTTTCTGCATTAGTTTCAATTTCTCTTTCTGACATATCCTTCTATTTTGTTCGAAGTCGCAATTTATATAAAACGAGGTTAAAAACAACTATAGATTTGGCAAAAATCTAAGGTGATAATTAATGAAAAGTTATTTATGAATTGTTTTATTATAGTATTTATAGAATTGCTATAAAGACAGAATTTTAAGGTGTGTTTTTTTGCAAAAAGTCTCTATTTTTTAGATTATCATATTTCAGATGACTTTTTGTCAAATCAGAATCCAATTTTGAGATTCTGAAAAAAAACTATCGGAATTAATTTTATTCAATTAATAGCTATCTATGATTAATGCCGTAAGCATTTAACAGTTTTAAAATTATTTTTTAAATCTTCGAATTTTGATTCCTAAATAATTCCTGAAAAATATCCATTACTTTTAATATCTTAGCCCTGAAAACATTATGTGTAATTATGCAGCATCTTCCGGAATGTCAACTTATTTTGAATAAACTTAAAACAGAATTATCGGAAAATCTGTTTTATCACTCTATTCATCACACTCTTGATGTTTATCATTGTGCTGAAAGTATTGCCAAAGAAGAAGGAGTTACAGGTTCAGATTTGAAATTGCTTCTTGTTGCAGCGATTTATCATGATGCAGGTTATCTGATACAAAATCATAATCATGAAGAAATCTCTTGTACTATCGCAAGACAATATTTGCCTGAATTTCATTATACAAAAAAAGACATAGACCTTATTTGTGGAATTATTATGGCTACCAAAATACCACAAAGACCAAAAAACCATTTAGAAGAAATCATTTGCGATGCCGATTTAAATTATTTGGGAAGAACTGATTTTCTTAGCATTCAGGAAAAGCTTTATGAAGAAATGTTTGCCTTTGGTTACATAGAAAACAAGAAGGAATGGAACAAGGTACAGCTGAATTTCATGCAAAATCACCATTATTTTACCCCAACAGCCATCAAACACAATTATTTGCAAAAAGGAAAAAATATAGCAATAGTTCAATCAAAAATCAAATAACAAAATGATAGAAAAAAATACTCAACAACATATTATTGATGCCTTTTATAACATCTCCGGAATATTGTTTTGTGGCTTTGCCTTGAAAGGGTTTTTAATACCCAATCAGTTTTTTGATGGAGGTGTGACTGGAATATCGTTATTAATTCACGAATTATACCATTGGAATATTGGATTGGTAATTCTATTGGCCAATATTCCTTTTATTATCCTTGGAGCATTTTTAGTCAATAAAACATTTGCCATAAGGACTTTGCTTGCCATAATAGGTCTGGCTCTTTGTCTTCACTTTATTGAGTTTCCACAAATTACTTCAGATAAACTGCTTGTATCTATTTTTGGCGGAGTATTTTTAGGATTGGGATTGGGATTGGTTATGAGAGCTGGATGCGCACTTGACGGCATCGAAGTATTGGCACTTTATACCGGAAAACGCATTAATTTTACGATTAGTGAGATTATATTTGGCATCAATATTATCATCTTTTTAATTGCAGCCATAAAACTAAGTCTGCCTGTGGCGCTTTATTCCATACTCACTTATTATTCGGCTTCTCGCACCATCGATTTTGTAATTGAAGGTCTCGAACAATATACGGGTGTCACCATTATTTCCGGTCAAAGCGAAAAGATTAAAGAGGGATTAGTGTTGGGTTTAGGTCGTGGAATTACTGTGTATAAAGGCGAAAGAGGTTTTATGAAGGACAGTTATGAAATAAGTCAACCTGTTGACATAGTTTTTACGGTTGTCACCCGGATGGAATTAATACGCCTGAAAAACCTCGTTCAAGAAATAGATCCCAAAGCTTTTGTATTCACCAGCATAATCAAAGAAACGGCTGGTGGCGTACTGAAACGCAAGGTAAGACATTAACAGTTTTTATTCCATAACCTCATAAGTATTGACAGGTTTCGCCTTATTTTTTAGGCTAAATTCTCCGTTCTGTACACATTTAAAGGATTCTGTAGTTTTTAAGTACACTTCTTCCGTGATTATGATTTGACCTGCTTTTGCAATGGCTTGAAGACGTTGTGCAACATTGACTGCATCACCAATGACGGTATAATCCAGTCTTCTTAATGAAGCCGAACCAATATTTCCAGATACCATTTCACCTGAATTGATGCCAATTGATATTTGTGGTTTGTATGTTTTATCCCCATCCAAAGCTACTTCAAGATTACTAATTTGCTCTTTGACAGCCAATGCCACATCGATAGCTCTGTCCAAATGGTATTCGCCCCTGAAAACAGCCATTACAGCATCGCCCATAAATTTATCGACATGACCTCCTTGCGCAATGATTTCTTTTACAATTTTGTCAAAAATTCCGTTGAGTAAAGCGACAACCTCGTTTGCCGGAATTTGTTCCGTGATGGCCGTGAATCCGCAAACGTCTATAAACATTACTGTTGCTTCGAGTAATTCATTTTTCAGTAGACTGCTTTCAAACTCTTTATTAGTCATAAAGTTCAGCACATTCGAATCCACATACATTTTCAGGATATTGTTTTCCTTAATGGCTTTAATGGTTTCCTGCAATTGTTTGACATGGATGATTGTCTTTTCCATGGTCAGGTCAAGGTCATCAAAATCAACCGGTTTGCACACAAAATCAAAAGCTCCCCTATTCATAGCTGTTCGAATATTCTGCATATCTCCATAGGCCGAAACCATGATGGCTTTCAATAATGAATTGGCTTCGGGCAATCTGCTCAACAAAGTAAGCCCGTCCATAACCGGCATATTAATGTCACTCAAAATAATATCCAGATCTGGATGTTCATGTACTTTTTGAAGTGCTTCCTCTCCATTTCTGGCAAAGATGAATTCATAAGTGTTTTCCCGAATTTTTCTTCTAAATTTCTGTTTAACGAGCATTTCTAAATCTGCTTCGTCATCTACTACAAGTATTTTTGCCATTATTCCAGAAGGTGTTTGAGTTTATCTTTCAATACATTAAAATCAAGAGGCTTGGTTAAAAAATCATTGGCACCATTTTCTATAGCCTGCCTACGATTTTCATCATCCCCATAAGCTGTAATCATCATAACAACTGGTTCGGGTTCGTGGTAATCATGTCGGATTTTGGACAAAAGCTCAATGCCGCTCATTCCGGGCATATTAATATCAGAAAGTATTAATACAATTTCCGAATGTTCCTTTTTCATAAATTCAAGTGCTTCTTCGCCAGAAAGGGCAAAGTCAAATTCTAATTCGTGTGCCCGTAATTCTTTACGGAAGCGTTGCTGGAAAAGCGGTTGCACATCTGCTTCATCATCGACTACTAGTATTTTTATCATAAATTTATAAAATTTAATTTGTAATTAAATAACTTTCAATTAATTAGAATTTATCCTTGAGGCAATCGAATTGTAAAAATGGTATATTCATTTTCTTTACTATCAATGCTAATTGTTCCTCCATGACTCTTGACAATAATATCATAACTCAATGATAATCCAAGTCCCGTTCCTTCGCCTGTAGGTTTTGTGGTGAAAAAGGGCTGCATTATTTTGTCTTTAATCGCATCTGGTATTCCCATTCCGTTGTCTTTTACGGTTATTTCAACAATCTCATTTTTAATAGCAGTTGTTACAGAAACAGAAGGTTTATATTCTCCTTTGGCTGTTTTTTGCTTTTGGTGTGTTGCATAAAAAGCATTGGTAAACAAATTCAGTAGTACACGACCGACATCCTGCGGAATCACGTTTATTTTTGGAAGATTTGCATCAAAATGTGTTTCCAACTCTGCATTGAAACTTTTGTCTTTGGCACGAAGTCCGTGATAAGCCAGCCTTAAATATTCATCGGCAAGTACATTAATATCTGTAAGTTCTTTTACATTATTTCCGGCTCGGCTGTGTTGCAACATTCCTTTGACAATGCTGTCGGCGCGTTTGCCGTGATAGTTTATTTTCTCTAAATTTTGTTTGATGTCATTGGCTATCGTTTTGGCTTCCTCTAAATCTCCTTTTCCGATTTCAACTTCCATTTCATCCATTAGTTCCATACTTACTTCTGAGAAATTATTGACGAAGTTCAACGGATTCTGGATTTCGTGAGCAATTCCAGCTGTGAGTTCTCCGAGTGAAGCCATTTTCTCGGATTGGATGAGTTGGGATTGGGTATTTTTGAGATCTAGATATGCTTTTTCTATTTCTTTGGCTTGTGCCAATTCTTTATGTTGTGCTCGTTCGCGTTCTTTTCTAATAGTCCGTTCTTTTTGGAAACGATGAATAATAAATCCAATTAACGAAAGTAGCAGTAAATAAATCAAATATGCCCACCAGGTTTTCCACCAAGGTGCAGAAATCGTAAATTTAAATTCTGCTGGTTTGCTCCAAACGCCATCAATACCTTTCGAGACTACTTTAAAATTATAGTCTCCCGAGGGTAAATCTCTATAATTTTCACTGGTGTTTTTTTCCGAAACAGGACTCCAACTTTTATCAATTCCTTCTAAAAAGTAGCTGTAAACTAGTTTGTCGGGATAATTGAGTTGCAAACCATTGTAAGTGAAACTCAAATAATTTTGGTTTGCAGGTAAAGTAAGATCCACGGGTAAATTGTAGGGACCATTAACCGTATTCCAATGCATATTGTTTTCAGTATTTTCTAGGTTATTCTTTGAGGTCAAAAGAGTATCCTTACTTGATTTGAAGGTTCTAACTGATTTTTCCCTACCTTTTTGTATGCGAATATTATCATTAAATTCTTGTTTTTTATCTAAGATATTCAATCCTGTAATAAATGTGGTAGGATCTAAATTATCTTTCTGGATTGGATCTATTACGGTTAGCATCTGTCCGAAGACACCAGCCCATAACCTGCCGTTTTGATCAAAAGTAAAACTGTTTTCCGAAAAATCAACCTGATCTAAACCTTGCTTTTTGCCTAACGTTTTTACTTTCCAAAACGGATGAGCATTGTTGTTTTGTTCTATTGGTTGAAGAATGGTCAATCCTTTTGAGGTTCCATTAAATATTTCGCCCTTATGTTCAATTATAGCATACACATCGTTTGCTCCCAAACCTTCATCAGTTGTAAAGGTGGTGAGTTCTTTTTTTTGTGCATTTATGAGTACTACACCTTTATCAGTAGCAGCCCAAATGGTTTGGTGCTCATCTTGCATTAAAGAATATACTCGATTGCCTACTAATCCGTCGGCTTGTGTTAATCGAGTACGTGTATTGTTTTTTGGATCAATTATTTGAATACCCGTGCCTAAAGTTCCTATCCAAATATGATTCGTAGCATCAAGTACAAAAATATTATTTGCCACTTTAGTTTCTTCAGTAGTTGCCTCATAATATTTAGAAATTGAATTTTCTAGATCAATTGTTTGTATTTGACCTAATTCACCACCAATCCATATAAGTCCATTTTTATCTTCGAAAACTGCAATTATACTATTTGTTTTTAATCCTTGCTTAGTGGTCAGTTGCTGAACAGTTTCTTTTTTTGGATCAATAATACTGATGCCCACTCCAGAACCACTAGACCAAATTCTCCCTTTCGAGTCCTCGATTAATCTAGAATTTCTAATATGTACAAGACCTTGTTCCACTCCCAAATGTTTAAGGGTTTGAGTTTTTGGGTCGTAAACATCAATTCCGTTGTAGGTTCCAATCCAAATTTTACCATCTTTTGTTTCCAGAGTACTCCATACTTCATTGCTGGTTAGCCCGTCAGGAATACCATAATTCCCTGGTCTCCCATTTTTAGGATCTAATTTATATAAACCACCTTGTACAATTGCGGTCCAGAGTTGTCCTTGCTTATCTTCCAGCATATTGAATAAAATCTGGCGTCCTTTATTAATCTCAAATTTTTCTAGTTCCTTTTTTGATTCATCAAAAGAAAAGAGCAAGCCATTTTCTGTTCCCAACCAAATTTTTCCAACTTTATCTTGGTAAATGTTGCTGATACCTCCACTTTCTTTCAATCCTTGTTTTTGGGAGAGTTGGGAAATAGTTGTTTTCGAAGCATTTATAACTTGAACACCTGCACCATTTCCTATCCAAATTTTACCTTCTCTATCTTGATAAATTGTTATGATAAAGGGGTGTAATAAACCATTTTCAATAGTTAAGGTTTTGTTTTTTCCATTTTTTAAATCAATAATAGTAACACCTTTTTCTGCTGTAAGCCAAATAAGCCCCTCTTTATCTTGAAACGGGGTTACACTATTATTGCCAAGTAGGCCGTGTTCCGCATTCAATTTCCGAATTGTCTTTGCTTCTAGATCAACAATATTATAGCCATTAGGATTATTAGTTAGCCAGATTTTACCATCCTTAGCTTCTATCATATCGAACTCATTACCCATATTAAATGGGCTACTTAATTCATAAATAAGTTGTGCCTTAAAGTCTATAACGGTTATTGTATTTATATTGTTTCCTAACCAAAGTCTGCCTTTAGAATCAAAAAGCATAGCAAAAGTTATATTTGTTGTCAATCCTTGTTCGGCACTATAAATTTCTAGATTTTCTGAATCGTATTTAGCAATACCTCCGCTTGTGCCAATCCAAAGCATTCCGTTACCGTCCTTTACAACACTAAATGGATTGCCGGGAAGACCAAAATTAGCATCAAATTGCATGATACCTCTACTGGCTTTGGGCATATTAATAGGACTTCCGGCTTTTACAATTTTGGGCTTTCCTAAAACGGTAGTTTTAATGCTGATTTTTGCTTTTGGTAGTTTATTAAAATCAAAATTAGTTTCAGGTAAACTATTCCAATCTAATTTTTTTTGTGGTAATGGCTCGGTTAATGCATACGGAACGTCAATATCAAAAGGCTTTGAGGGTAATTTATCCCAGCTAAAACTTTTGGTAGCTAAAGGTTTTATTTTAGATTGATCTACAGTAGTCCATTGAATGGTATCTGTTTTTGAAAATTCAAAATTTTTAGTTATCGGTTGTGCAAATTCACTTTTCAAGGACGGAAAAGGTGGTGCTTCTTTACTTTGTTGGCACGCTTGCAAAAATAAGATACTTAGAATTAGAAAGAGATATTTCAGGTTGATTATAGTTGATTTTTTCATTTCTTTTTCTTTAATTTTATTAAGTTAAAATTACTATTTATCTGGACCGTTTTTTATAATTATTAGCATACAAAATTGTTATACTTTAATTGTCAGCAATATAGCTATTTTTTTATTTTATTTTAGTCAAAAATTAGCTTCATTATTAAGATAGCTATTTTAAATAGGCAAATGAATAATAAACTCAGAGCCATCGCCTTCTTTGGTTTCTACTTTTAATTCTCCGCCGTGAACTTTTACAATATCATAACTCAGGGATAATCCTAAACCAGTTCCTTGTCCTGTTGGTTTTGTGGTAAAAAATGGTTGAAAGATTTTGTCCAAAACTTTTTGAGGAATCCCATTACCGTTATCTTTTACGGAAATAGTAACTTCACCTACCACTTTCTTAGTACTTACTGTAACAGTTGGTTCATAATCCTCACCAATTTGCTTTTTCTTTTCATCCACCACATAAAAAGCATTGGTAATTAAATTCAGAATTACCCTTCCCATATCCTGTGGAATGATGTTGATAGCGCCAATAGATTCATCAAAATCAGTTTTCATCGTGGCATTGAAACTTTTGTCTTTGGCGCGAAGTCCGTGATAAGCGAGACGTAAATACTCATCAGTCAGCTTGTTGATGTCGGTTGGTTCTTTTATTCCATTGCTACTTCGGCTGTGTTGTAACATGCCTTTTACAATGGCGTCTGCTCGTTTGCCATGATAGTTTATTTTTTCGAGGTTTTGTGTGATGTCGTTTAAAATTTCGTCAACCAAAGTTTCATCTCTATTTTCTAAATTCTTGGCTCTTTCTTCTTTTATTTCTTGGATTAATTCGTTACTCACTTCACTAAAATTATTCACAAAGTTCAAAGGGTTTTGAATTTCATGAGCAATGCCTGCAGTAAGTTCACCAAGCGAAGCCATTTTCTCGGATTGGATTAATTGGGATTGGGTGACTTTTAGATCTGCCAGTGTTTTTTCGATTTTGTTTTTTTGAATGTTGATTTCTTCTTTCTGTTGACTCAGCAAATTGTTGGCTTCTTGTTTCTGTTTGTTATTGCGGTACATAATAAATAACAACACCATTGTCGAAAATAAAGCCCCCGCAATGGTAAATATCCACCAGCGTTGGTTTTTATTTTCGGCTTCTTTATCTAATCTTTGTTTGTCTATTTTTTCTATTTCCAGCTTGCTTTTTTCAAGAATAGATTGAATTTCATCATTGGCAATGCGGTTTGAAGCATCCAAATCATCAGACAGATCCTTTAGTTGCTGATAAATTTTAAGGTATTTAAAAGCTTCGTCTTTATCACCCTTTTGCTCATAAATCCGAGAAAGTAATAAACTAGATTGTAGTTCAATACTTTTTAAGGAATAGTATTTGGATTTATTATAGGCTAGAAGGCCATTCTCAATAGCTTTAGGCAAATTGTTTACTTTTAGATAACATTCACTTAGATAGGAATAGATATAAGGCGTATAATTGATAACACCTTTCGTATACTGTTCTAGTGCCTTGTTAAAATAGGGGAAGGCAGCGGCATAATTGCCTTGCTTCATTTCAATTTGACCCTTTGCATCATAATTTCTGCCTAAATTATAAGTTGCTAATTCTTTATTTGGTTCTAGTAAATTTAGTGCCATATATTTCCTTGCTTCTTTATATCTTTTTAGTTGAATTAATGGAAACACTTTAGACCCATAAGCATTGTAAAGTTGAATCGTATCCTTCATTTTTATAAACAGATGTTCTCTCTTGGTATAATACTCCAAAGCTTTAGAAGAATTGTTCATACTTTCATAACTGTTTGCGATGTTATAATATATAGCACTAAGTACACCCTCGTCTTCTATGCGGATATCATCTTCCATTACAGCAGCACTTTTTAAATAATTTTCAATAGCTAAACTAAATCGACCACTGTTATAGTAATAATCTGCCATAGGAAGAGACAAAAGTGCCAATAACTTTTTATCTTTAATATTGGAAATCAATTGTACCAATTCAATTTCAAGCTTATGGGTTTCTTCTGTTTTTCCTTGATTATTCAAATCATATATCTGCCAAATTGATAATTGAACAACGGGAAAGGTTTCTTTGAGTTCTTTAAAGAGGGAAATAGATTTTTGCAAAGCACTTTTCGCTTCTTTAGGTTTTTGT
>DAORUG010000061.1:0-16516 GCA_035433125.1 Flavobacterium sp. | reverse complement strand
TTCGAACAGTTGTTAATTATTATACAAAAATAGCAATAAATCTCTGCAATTTGAAACATTTTTTACTAACTTTGCACCAAAACAGCGATTTCTTTATGAAAAGAGACACCGAAATTAAGTTGAAAGGTGACAAAGTCATCGAACAAATTCCTTCTTTAAAAGACAAAGCCCTTCGTATCAATTTGAACGAAAATATCTATGGAACTTTTTCTGAAATTGGTGCCGGACAAGAAACTGTTAGGCATTTCTTTAGAGCAGGAGGCTCATCTGGAACAATTGCAAAAGCAATGTCAGCTTATGACAAAGATTTTAGTGATGCCATATACGGAGTCGAAGAAGATGGCCGATATGTAACTGAAAGCCGGCTCAAAAAAATTCTTACCCACGAAGCTGGCTTAATTGAAAAACGATTAAGCAGAAAAAAACATCCCAATAAAATCTTTTTCAGTTTTGCAAATACCGTTGCTACCATTGATTTTGCGAAACAATTCAAAGGGCATGGTTGGGTTGGTATAAAATATCAATTAGAACCTGAAGAAGAATATAATGAAATTATTCTTCACATTCGATTCAAGGAAACCGATGTTCGTTTGCAACAAGAAACCCTTGGTATTCTTGGTGTAAATCTAATTTATGGCGCATTTTATAAATACAATAATCCAAAAAATTTATTGCGTTATTTATATGATCACCTTGACAAAGATCAACTAGAAATTGACACTATCAACTTTTCTGGACCTCGTTTTGCCAATGTTGACAACCGTTTAATGAGTTTGCAATTGGTAAAAAATGGCATGACTGATGCCGTGATATTTGATCCAGAAGGCAAAAACATACTTCCTGCTGCCATCTTGTACAAAAAAAACATCCTTGCAATAAGAGGAAGTTTCCGTCCGGTTACAAAGGTAAATATGGATATGTATGAGGAATCATTAAAAATGTTTCACAATGAGCATAAAGTTACTCCAGAAAACACTTTGGTAATCTTTGAAATTACATTATCTAACTTACGCTCTGATGGTGAAATTGACGAAAAAGACTTTATGGACAGAGCTCAATTACTATGCTCTTTGGGACAAACCGTAATGATTTCTAATTTTCAGGAATATTATAAAGTGGTCGAATATTTTGCAAAATACACCAAAGCCCGAATGGGATTGGCAATGGGTGTTAATAATTTGATAGAAATTTTTGACGAAAAATACTATCGTCATTTGAGTGGTGGTATCTTAGAAGCATTTGGAAAATTATTCTACCGAGATTTAAAAGTGTATTTATATCCAATGATAGACGAAAATGGGATAATAACAAACTCTGAAACTCTAAGAATACATCCTCGAATGAAAGAATTGTATAAGTTTTTCAAATTCAACGGAAAAGTAGTTGATATTGAAAACTATAATCCTAAAAACTTAGAGGTCTTTTCACGTGAAGTTTTAAAAATGATAGGTCAATGCAAACCGGGTTGGGAAACGATGTTGCCTGCTGGTGTGGCCAAAATTATTAAGAAAAAGAAACTCTTTGGATATGATCCGAATTTACTTTTAGAAAAAAAATAGTTGAAAAATGAATTTAAAAAAAGCCAAGAAAATAAAATCTTGGCTTTTTTTGTTTGAAATTTAAACTTAATTAAGAATTTGTGCAGCGTGGGCTTTCGTTTTCACATCTGAAATTACGTCTTCTATAATTCCATTTTCGTCAATGACAAACGTGGTTCTGTGAATACCATCGTATTCTTTTCCCATAAACTTTTTGGGACCCCAAACTCCAAAGGCTTGAATTACTGATTTATCCTCGTCTGCCAATAAAGGAAACGGAAAATCATATTTTTCTTTGAACTTGGCTTGGGCTTTGGCAGCATCGGCACTGACTCCTAAAAGCGCATAATTATTGGCCTGAAAACGTTCGAAATTGTCTCTTAAATCACAAGCTTCGGCGGTGCAGCCTGGTGTGTTTGCTTTTGGATAAAAGAAAACCACTAATTTTTTTCCTTTATAATCGGCTAATGTATGAGCATTTCCATCTTGATCAATTCCTGAAAAAGAGGGAGCTTTGTCTCCTTTTTTTAATGTTGTCATTTGAAGTTAGAGGTTTAAAATTGTTATAGGATTTGATATTGATATTGTAATTGATATTGTTTTTTTTGCCCCGGATTGCAGTGGAAACCCCGGAGTTTTTGCGGCTAATTTTTTCTTGTAATAGCAAAGCGACCAGCGGAAGCTCTTGCTATTGCTTAGAAAAAAAGCTGCAAAAATGAGGAGTTGAAACGGAAAGCTGGATTAGGCACATCATAAAAATTATAGTAATTTTACATTTCAAATTTAACGAAAAATGACCAAACAAGAACGTGTAACATTTGTTATAAATACGTTAAAAGAATTGTATCCAGAGATTCCAATTCCTTTGAATCACACCGATCCTTACACGCTGTTGATAGCGGTTTTGCTCTCGGCACAATGCACGGATGTTCGGGTGAACCAAATTACGCCTTTGCTTTTTGCGAAAGCCGACAATCCATACGATATGATAAAAATGTCGATTGAAGAGATTAAGGAAATCATTCGTCCGTGTGGTTTGTCGCCAATGAAATCGAAAGGAATTCACGGTTTGTCGCATATTTTGATTGATAAACATGGTGGCGAAGTGCCCAAAAGTTTTGAATATCTTGAAGAATTGCCAGCCGTGGGGCATAAAACAGCGAGTGTCGTGATGTCTCAAGCCTTTGGTGTTCCTGCTTTTCCTGTGGATACGCACATTCATAGACTGATGTACCGATGGAATTTATCGAACGGAAAAAATGTGGTTCAGACCGAAAAAGATGCCAAACGCATTTTTCCTGAGGAAACTTGGAATGATTTACATCTGCAAATGATTTGGTACGGTCGCGAATATTCGCCAGCTCGAGGTTGGGATTTAGAAAAGGATATTATCACTAAAACGGTGGGCAAAAAATCGGTTTTGGAGGAATACTATAAAAAAACGTCCCGATAATTTCGGGACGTTTGATTAATTAGCTATAATTTCGAAACTTTTATTATTTACTTGAAGAACGCTTAACGCTTTTGAGTAATTTAATAAAAAAGAAATAGTCTCTTTTTGCGGTTTCATTGAATTGGTAACTAATGTTTTTTTAGAGTAAATTTTTGCCATAGAGTAATAAATTTTTGTTTTTTTATTACAACGCTAAAATTTACACAATAGTATCAATTCGTTAAAATTATTTGATGTTTATCAATAACTTTTCTCATATTCATTAAAGCGTATCGCATTCTACCCAAGGCAGTATTGATGCTAACCCCTGTCAATTCTGAGATTTCCTTAAAACTCATATCTTGATACATTCGCATAATCAAAACTTCTTTTTGATCGGCTGGAAGTTCCTCTATTAGTTTTCGCAAGTCGATTTCTACTTGATCTTGAATTATCTTGTTTTCTATGGTAAGCGAATTATCAGACATAATCGAAAAAATGGAAAATTCCTCGGTTTCTCTGAACATTGGCATTTTTTTGTTTCTGCGAAAATGGTCAATAATCAAATTGTGTGCAATTCGCATCACCCAGGGTAAGAATTTACCTTCTTCGTTATAAGATTTAGATTTTAAAGTTCTGATAACTTTAATAAATGTATCTTGAAAAATATCATTCGAAATATCTCTATCAGATATTTTTGAATAAATAAAACCAAAGATTTTGGATTGATGTCTATTGATTAATACCGTTAAGGCATTTTCATCGCCATCAACGTATTTCTTTACCAATAAAGCGTCTGGAAGTTGAATATCAGCCATAGTTATACCTTTTAGTTTTTAATAAAATTGGAGTAATTTCCTCTAAAAAGTAATTCTATAGAATAGGCTGATTGTTTTTTATACTATTAATATTGGTCAAATTTAACTAATAATTATATTATGAAACAAATAAAACTGTTAAAAATAATTTTAAAAGTAAATATCTTCCTCTTTTTTAAATACTTTTTTTTCGATAAATTCGTTTGAAACCCCTAAATTTTAAAAAAATATTTAACTCCATTCACGTAAAAATAAATAAAACAATTGATAATATGTCTGAAAATTATATTTTTAAACTAGAAACTTTATCAATACGAGGATTGTTATAATTATAAGCTTTTAGTTGATTATTGAGGACTCCAATATCTTATTAAATTCAAAAAATCAAACCAAATCCAAAAAGAAAAATTTTGATTTCAATACTCATTCCATATTGAAAAAATTGTAATGAAATTTTATAATTTGATTTCACCTGAATTTTTCTATTAGGATATTAATTTTTAGTAAAATAGTAAGTAAATACTGATTGTGTATAGTTTTTATATCATTATCGTTTTGTCCAATTGAGCGTTTATTCAATAAATTTGAAGAAAACAAATACATTCAACATGAAAACTGGAATATTTAAATTTAAATTCTCAAGCATCTTTATTTTTTTGATAACTATTTTATTTACATCTATCTCAACCGCTCAGTTTGTTTCTGTTGGTAGTGGTAGTTATAGAACCTCTTTTCCCGGAAATGATTCAGCTGGCAGGAATTCCTATCCTTCTGGAACTCCTAATTTGAGTGGTGCTGCTTTAGGAAAGCCTATACCAACAAATGATTGGTGGTCAAAACTGGCCAAAGAAACTCAAGCTAGTAATCTTTTTACTTATCCTTATACCTTGAAAACAACTCCAAGTGGATTAGTAGTTACTTATGTTCCAAGCGGAGTTATAGACGATTTGTCGCCAGTTGTGATGAGTGTGGCGGGAATGGCTGCAACAAAAACTACCGTTTCCGATTACTCGGATTGGACAGTAACAATGGATTGGAACGATGGAACACATAATTTTCAGGCAACCGCGGGAATAGCAATGCCTTTTTTATATTTTACCAAACAAACAACAGATGTTGTACAAGTTACCGTGAATTCTGGAACCGTAACTATAAGCAACGAAATGTTGGTTATTGTTAACGCAAAAAATAATGCTGACTTTGCAGTTTATGCTCCCGTGGGAAGTACTTGGACAAAAAATGGAGCTGTGTATACTTCAACTCTAAATGGCAAAAACTACTGGTCGATGGCTTTTATTCCACTTACTGCTGCCAATGTTGATACAGTAGCTAATGAATATAAAAAATATGCCTATGTTTTTCCAACTAGTACAACTTCAAGTTTTATTTACAACGAAAGTACTTCGGTAATGAGAACTGATTTTAATGTGGTGACTGAGGTGAAAGAAGGAACAGAAACCAACGTTTTGCTTGGCTTGCTGCCGCACCAATGGGACAATTTAGCATCTAATTCTCCTACGCCAAATAAATACAGTTATGCAACTATTCGTGGTGAGATGAAAACAATGGATGGCAATAGTTTTAGTGTCGAAAATACTTTTCATGGCATTTTGCCCACCTTGCCTTATGTAGATAATAACAGTACCGGATTTACTCCAACGGCTTTGTCTGAAAAAATAGCCAGTATCGAAAATGATGCATTAGCAACATGGACTGATTCTTATAATGAAGGACAAGTTATGAACCGTTTGATACAAACTGCTCGAATTGCAGACGAAATGGGGAATACTGCTGCACGTGATAAAATGTTGGCTACCATCAAGGAACGTCTTGAAGATTGGTTGAAAGCCGAGGGAGACGAAGTTGCCTTTTTGTTTTACTACAACACTACTTGGTCTGCATTGTTGGGTTATCCAGCAGGACATGGACAAGACACCAATATAAATGACCACCATTTTCATTGGGGTTATTTTATTCACGCAGCTTCATTTTTAGAACAATATCAACCGGGTTGGGCTGCGGAATTTGGTGGAATGATAAACTTGTTGATTAGAGATGCTGCAACCACAGATAGAAACGACACCATGTTTCCGTATTTGCGTAATTTCAGTCCTTATGCAGGACACTGTTGGGCAAATGGTTTCGCCACTTTTCCCCAAGGAAATGATCAGGAATCAACTTCAGAAAGTATGCAGTTCAATTCATCCTTGATTCATTGGGGAGAAGTGACTGGAAACAAAGCCATCCGTGATTTGGGGATTTACCTATACACAACGGAGCAAACAGCGATTGAAGAATATTGGTTAGATACCAAAGAACGCAATTTTTCTGCCTCTCAGCAATATAGTTTGGTGTCTCGTGTTTGGGGAAATAGTATAGACAACGGCACTTTTTGGACTTCTGATATAGCCGCTTCTTACGGAATTGAGTTGTATCCAATTCATGGTGGATCTTTGTATTTAGGGCAAGACACGGCATATGTTACCAAGCTTTGGAATGAAATTGAAGCCAATACAGGAATTCTTAGCAATCAAGCTAATCCAAATTTATGGCACGACATTATGTGGGAATATTTAGCTTTTATTGATCCTCCAAAAGCTATTGGATTGTATAATTCCTATCCGAATAGAGAAATAAAATTTGGTGTTTCGGATGCGCAAACCTATCATTGGCTACACGCCATGAATGCTTTAGGAAGAGTGAGTCCATCAATTACAGCTAATTGCACAACAGCAACTGCATTTACACAAAATGGTCAAACCAATTATGTGGCTCAGAATTATTCAAATTCACCAATAACAGTTACTTTTTCGACAGGATATCAATTAGAAGTTCCTGCTCGAAAAATGGTCACAAGTATGGATTCTCAAATTACAGGAGTTTTAACTTCCTCTTTTCAGCACGCCTATGTAGATGGTAGTGTAAAATTAGATGTGGTTGCATCAAATGGAACTCCAATTAAAGTGGAATTTATGGATGGAACTACTTCGCTTGGGGTTGTCACTACAGCTCCTTTTACTTGGAATGCTACAAATTTGACTTTGGGAATTCACTCTTTTTATGCCAAAGTTTACGAAGATGCAGTCAAATTAAATGTGACCAATAGCGTCAATGTTCAGGTGGGAAATCAATTGCCTTTCGGTGGAACTCCTTGGGCGATTCCAGGAATTATAGAGGCTGGAAAATTTGACACTTTTGAAGGTGGAAAAGGACAAAACATTGCTTATTTTGACACCACAACAGCTAACTCGGGAGATTACCGTTTAGACGAATATGTAGATTCAAATACGAGCATTGAAGAAGGCACTTCTGTTGGTTTCCTTGCTACAAGTGAATGGATGGAATACACCGTAAATGTAGCTCAATCCGGATTATATTCCGTCGATTTTCGGTATGCTTCAGGAAATGCAATGGGTGGTGGACCATTTCATTTAGAATTAAATGGACAAGTCATTTCGGGCGATATTTCTGTACCATCAACTTCTACGACTTCTTGGGAGGTTTGGGATACTAAAACAGTTGCCAATATTCCGCTTACACCAGGAGAACACGTATTGCGTGTCGCTTTTTCTTATGGTGAATTTAACTTAGCAAAAATGACTTTTACCCGAACTGGAGATTTGACTACTAGTTATCCAACTGCTTTGGCTGGACCCAATTTAAAAGTGATTTTACCTTCGATTTCAACAGTAATTGATGGTTCGGCAAGCACCGAATCAGCTGGAAAAACTTTAACCTATTCTTGGACACAAAATTACGGTCCATCGGTGGTACAGTTTTCAGATGCAACGGCTGTAAATCCAACCATTAGCGGATTGCTCGAAGGAATTTATAGTTTAAAATTGACTGTCATCAACACCGATTTGGTTACAGATGAAGACGAATTGTTGATTTTGGTAACCAATACAGCTAATGCTTTACCAACGGTTTCATTGGTTACACCCGACAATAATTCAACATTTACCGAAGGAAAACCGGTTAGCATTACTGCCAATGCCAGTGATTTTGACGGGACAATTCAACAAGTAGATTTCTATCAAGGAAGCACCTTGATAAGTACTGATACTTCTGCGCCTTATGCTGCCACTTGGAATCCAGTTGCTGGAAATTATACTCTTACAGCAAAAGCTACAGATAATGATGGAGCCGTAAGTACCTCACAAACTGCAAATGTGACTATTGCAGCAGCTATGGTTTGTACTGAAACGTCCAAAATGGCTACCCAAGGAACGTTTACAATGGGTTATAAATCCACTTTTGAAACAGTAGGCTCGAATGTATATATTACTTTTGAATTGTTAGATACAGACAAAACTGGTGTAATTGCCTATCTATGGAAACAAACTCCTTTTTCCGAAACAGCGATGGTCAAAGGGTCAGGAAATATTTTTACAGCTACAGTGAATGGTCAAACCAATGGAACAACCATTAATTACGCTGTAAAATTTGCTTATGGAGGCGGATTATCCGTTACAAAATATGTAAGTTATGTGGTTGGATCTAATTGTGGAAATACCAACGATACTCAAGCACCAACAAATTTCACAGCCAGTATTGGAGCCATTACAGGCTCTTCTGTCGAATTGTTGTTGAACGCCACAGACAATTCTGGAACGGTCGCTTACAATGTGACTTATGGAGCAAATGCAAGCTCAACAACAAGTGCTTCGGGAGTCCAAAAATCCTTTTTAATTACTGGATTAACCCCAAATACAAATTATAGTTTCAGTATTTCAGCTAGTGATTTGACAGGAAATCTTTCGGTTAACAACCCAATTGTACTTAATGCAACGACTTCGGCTAATACAAATACGGAATGTGGTGGAACTGCTTCGGAGGCTTCAGAAGGCACGTTTTCGGTGGGATATAACTATGCATTTCAAACCATTGGAACAGATGTTAAAATCACTTTCGAACTTTTGGATGATAAAACCGGAGTAATTGCATATTTGTGGAAAAAAACACCCTTTGGAGAAACTGCGATGACTAATGTTTCTGGAAAGATTTTTACAAAAACCATCACAGGACAAACTCTTGGTTCGACTATTACTTACGCTGTTAAATTTGCTTTTGCAGGTGGATTAGCGGTGACGAAATATTATTCTTATGTAGTAGGAAATAGTTGCTCACTAGGAGTAGAAACTGTTTCTAAATCGAAAAATGTTGTCTATCCAAATCCAGTAAAAAACACCTTATTTATGCAATTGACAGGCGACCAAAACCGAATTTTCATTACCGATGTATTGGGTCATAAATTACTAGATTCGAATGTGCCATCTAACTACAGTTTAGATATGAGTTCTTTCGAAACAGGAATTTATTTTTTAAGAGTGGAAAATACTTATGGCGTTGAACATCAAAAAATAATCAAGAAATAAAAAAACTCTCACGTCAAAAATAATAGTGCATCACTTTCGAGTGATGCATTTTTTATTCCATTTAAATCACTAAAAAACACCTTCCAAGATAAAAATTTGTGATTCGTTCAATGCCAATTCTCATTTTAAAAATGATTACTTTTGTGAAAATCCATTTTTTGTATGCCAATTGACATTTCTACACTCGATCCAAAGAAAAATATAATCATCAAAGGAGCCCAAGTTCACAATTTAAAAAATGTGGATGTGGCTATTCCTCGAAATAAATTAGTGGTCATTACCGGGCTTTCGGGTTCCGGAAAATCAAGCTTGGCTTTCGATACTTTGTATGCCGAAGGACAACGTCGCTATGTAGAAAGTTTATCTTCTTATGCACGTCAGTTTTTGGGAAGATTGGACAAACCAAAAGTAGAATACATCAAAGGAATTGCGCCTGCGATTGCCATCGAACAAAAAGTAAATACGACCAATGCCCGTTCCACTGTTGGAACATCGACTGAGATTTACGATTATATCAAATTATTGTTTGCCAGAGTTGGAAGAACTTTTTCACCGATTTCAGGACAAGAAGTCAAAAAAAACACGGTTTCGGATGTTATTACCGACGTGAAAAAAATTGGAATCGATAGCAAATGGCTGCTCCTCGCTCCTATTCATTTGGAAAACGGAAGAGCATTGGAAGACAAATTGAAAGCTTTACTCAATCAGGGATTTTCGAGAATATTAGTCAATAATGAAACCGTTCGTTTGGACGACATTGACAGTCATACTTTAGACAATAAAGATATTTTACTTATCATTGATAGAATTGTGGTCAAAGACGAAGAAGAATTCTACAACCGCCTTGCCGATGCAGTGCAAACTGCCTTTTATGAAGGAAAAGGAATTTGTCATTTGCAGGAATTAAACAAACACAAACGCTTTTCGTACAGCAATAATTTCGAATTGGACCGCATTACTTTCTTGGAGCCAAACGTTCATTTATTCAGTTTTAATAATCCGTATGGTGCTTGCCCGGTTTGTGAAGGCTACGGAAATATCATCGGAATTGACGAAGAATTAGTTGTGCCAAACACTTCTTTATCCATTTTCGAAAACGCCATTTATCCTTGGCGTGGCGAAAGTATGGGTTGGTTTCGGGACGAATTGGTAAACAAAGCTTATAAATTTGATTTCCCTATTCACAAACCCTATTTCGAACTATCAGAAGCACAAAAAGATTTGATTTGGACAGGAAACAGCTATTTTCAGGGTTTGAATGCGTTTTTCAAGGAATTGGAAGACAAGAATTATAAAATCCAAAATCGGGTAATGCTTTCGCGTTATCGTGGAAAAACCAAATGCAATTCCTGTAAAGGAAAACGCTTAAGAATAGAAGCTTCTTACGTAAAAATCAATTCCAAAACCGTTTCGGATTTGGTTGATTTGCCTATTAAACATTTGGTTACTTTTTTCAAAAACATCGATTTGGATGTTTACGAGCAACAGATTGCCAAACGATTATTATTGGAAATCAACAACCGTTTATCGTTTTTGACCGAAGTTGGTTTGGATTATTTGACTTTAAATAGAAACTCGGCAACACTTTCCGGTGGTGAATCACAACGTATCAACTTGGCAACTTCTTTAGGAAGTAGTTTGGTCGGTTCAATGTATATTTTGGACGAACCGAGTATTGGTTTACATCCAAAAGACACCGAACGTTTAATAAAAGTTTTGCAATCGCTACGTGATTTAGGCAACACCGTTATCGTAGTCGAACACGACGAAGATATTATGAAAGCTGCTGATATGATTATTGATATTGGTCCCGAAGCAGGAACTTTTGGTGGCGAATTGGTCGCCCAAGGCACTTTCGAAGAAATATTGAAATCGACTTCATTAACAGCAAAATACCTCAACGGAGAGCTGGAAATTAAAACACCTCGAATTCGCAGAAAATGGAGCAATTACATTGAAATTCTTGGTGCAAGGGAAAATAATTTACAAAATATAGACATCAAATTTCCTTTGGAATGTTTGACCGTAATTACCGGAGTTTCCGGAAGTGGAAAAAGTACTTTGGTCAAAAAAATCCTGTTCCCGGCAATGCAAAAAAAATTGGGCGGAGTTGGTGACAAAGCCGGACAATTCAGTGAAATGCGCGGCTATTATCACAAAATTCAACATATTGAATACGTGGATCAAAACCCGATTGGGCGGAGTTCACGTTCGAATCCTGTGACGTATATCAAAGCGTATGATGACATTCGGGAATTGTTTGCCAAAGAAAAACTGTCGAAAATTAGAGGGTATCAAGCCAAACATTTTTCATTTAACGTGGACGGCGGAAGATGCGAAACCTGCAAAGGAGAAGGAACCATAAATGTTGAAATGGTTTTTATGGCGGATGTGCAATTGCATTGCGAAACCTGCAACGGCAAACGATTCAAGAAAGAAGTCTTGGAAGTCACTTTCGACGGCAAGAACATTCACGATATTCTGACGATGACCGTTGATGATTCGATTGCATTTTTTACCGCCAATAAACAAACCAAGATTATTCAAAAACTACAACCTCTACAAGATGTTGGCTTGGGTTATGTACAATTGGGGCAATCTTCTTCTACCCTTTCTGGTGGCGAGGCACAACGTATTAAACTGGCTTCGTTCTTGGTTAAAGGTGCTACAAAAGAAAAAGCACTCTTTGTTTTTGACGAACCAACCACGGGATTGCATTTTCACGATATCAAAAAACTCTTGGCTTCGTTTGAAGCTTTAATTGATAAAGGTCATTCGATATTAGTCATTGAACACAATTTGGATTTAATAAAATGTGCCGACTGGATTATTGATTTAGGTCCTGAAGGCGGCGAAAATGGCGGACAATTATTAGCCGAAGGAACTCCAGAGGAAATTATTAAAAACAAAAAATCGGTTACTGCGAAGTATTTGAAGGAGAAATTGTAATTCAGCCATTCGAAGATCGAATTGATGTTCTTAAAACATAAAAAGCCCAGAAATCATAATTTCTGGGCTTTTTAAATTCAATATTCTTCGAATTATTTTTTTAAATATTTTTCTAGGAATTGGTCTTGTTCCCAAAGCAAATGCAAAATATTCTCTTTTGCCACGTAACTGTGTGCTTCTTTTGGTAAAATTACCATTCTGGCTGGAGCTCCTAATCCTTTTAAAGCTTGGAAATAACGCTCTGTTTGCAACGTAAAAGTTCCGGGATTGTTATCGGCTTCGCCGTGTACTAATAGCATTGGCGTTTTCATTTTATCGGCATTCATAAAAGGAGACATTGCGTTGTATACTTCGGGAACTTCCCAATAGTTACGTTGTTCGCTTTGAAAACCAAAAGGGGTCAAAGTTCTGTTGTAGGCTCCACTGCGTGCAATTCCACAAGCAAAAAGATTGGAATGTGTCAACAAATTGGCTGTCATAAAAGCACCATACGAATGGCCTCCAATAGCTACTTTTTTCTTGTTGATGTAGCCCAAAGCGTCTACGGCATTAATTGCTGCTTCAGCATTGTCTACTAATTGACTGATAAAATTATCATTAGGTTCAGTAGTCCCTTCACCTATAATCGGAAACGAAGCATCGTCAAGAACTACATACCCTTTGGTAACCCAATAAACGAATGAACCATAATACGGAAATGTAAATTCATTTGAATTTTGATTGCTTTGACCTGCACTGCTTCTATCCTTAAATTCAGATGGATAAGCCCAAATCAACAACGGTAATTTTTCTTTTTTAACCTTGTCATAACCATCGGGTAAGTATAAAGTTCCGGATAATTCCACCCCATCTTTTCTTTTGTATTTGATAACTTCTTTGCTCACGTTTTTGATGCTCTCAAATGGATTTTTGAATGTAGTAATTGGTGTGAGTTTGTTTTTTTGCTTGATGTTTCTAAAATAGTAATTTGGATATTCGCTTTTAGACTGAATCTGCACTAAAACAGTTCCTTTTTTGAAATCTTCAATCTCCAATATATCTTCTTTTTTGTCTTTGTAAAGCGAAGTATAAATTCGGTTTGATTTTAGTGTTTTCAAATTGAATTCATCAATGAAAGGAAACTGTCCCTCTTTAGTAAAACCCTCGCCTATGCGGAATGCATTGCCATTTTCGATAGCCAAAACATATTTATTATATTGGTTTTTCTTGGTTTCAAAATTACCTGGATCTGAATAAATATCTTGTGAATTTCGATCCGAAATTACTTTTGGTTTTTGAGTCAAATCAGATGGATTTATTAAATAAGTTTTCGTATTTCGAGTGTCGTACCATTCATCAGAAACGATGGCTACAGAATCATTACCCCAGATTAAGTCACTAAATCGTTGAGGTGTTTTCACTAATGAAGTTGGTAGTTCACTGAAAGGAGCTGCCCAAAGAAATACTTCATCTCTAAATTCTACTTTATTAGCTTGATCTCCTTCGTCTAATGCCACAACAAACGACAAGGTTGCTGGCTTGTCATTTCTCCAAGCCATTTCGCGTTTTCCTTTGCGAACAGCCATAAAACCTTTAGGCATAATTTCATTCAAAGGCACTTCATTTACCGTTTTTATTTCAACACCATTTTTGTCATAAACAATCGTTTTCATTGGAAATCGACTCAATGGAACGATGTACGAAAATGGTTTTTGAATGGTCGTTAACATCAAGTAATTTCCATCTGGTGAGATTCTTTCTCCCACATACATAGCAGCATTTTTGAATAAAGTTACGGTTCCGTTTAGGTTCACTTTATACAATTCAGAAGTAATGATATTTTCAAAATTGATTTCATCATTTTTATTTTTCAACATATCTGGATACGTCCGGTTTTGCGATTTTGAACCATCTGCATTTGAGATAATTGGACCTGTAGGTAAATCTTTTTTAGCATCTAATAATGCTGCTCTGTTTTTTGGCAACATTTTTACCAAAATAGTTTCGTTGTCGTTGAACCAATTGAATGGATTACCCAAATTTGCATTTACGGTTGCTTCGGTTAGTTTAGTAGCTTTTGCAGAAGCCACATCCAAAACCCAAAGTTCTACACCTGTCGCAATAGTATTTGAAAATAAAATTTTCTTATCATTAGGCGACCATATCGCATTACTTATTTGAGGATTTGCTGGCAAACCTGCAACCTGAATTTCGTTTTTGTCTTGTATTTTTCGCAACTTGAGATTGATTATGTAAGTCGCCGTGCTCGAAATATTGGTAATTGGATTTATTCTTAAACCACCTAATCTCATCTCTTCTTGGTTCAAATCGTCTAATGTTTTATAGGTCTTTCTATAGGACAAAAGCATGTATTCCTTTTTGGTATCCATTGAAACCGAAGGTGCTCTTTGGTAATCAACCAAATCTAAAATGGTTTTGGATGGTTTTTGATAGCTGAGATTTTCTTGAGCTAAAACCGATAAACCTAAACCTAAAAACAATAATGTGATTTTTAATTTCATGGATAAATAGTTTGGATTAATGAAAGAATGACTTTTATATTTAGTCAAAAATAAACCAATTTTGTTACAATTAAATGTATTGTTTTTGAATACTGTTTTCGGGACTTGATGGCAGTGATATACAATTCTCTAATTAAAATCAATTTAAAGTAAAGAAATATACTAGTAACATTAAATTTTACAATAAATAAGTGTAATTATGTAAAATATTAAGTTATCTCTTTCAGAATTTTGCAGATTAGAAAACCTCAGATTCCGTTACTACTGATTGAATCTAAAAGTGTTTATTTGCGTATGAATACAAAACGAATTCATTTTCTAAAAAAAATACTTCGAGTGCTGTTTTGGTGCTTGGGTTCGATAATTGCGCTTTTACTCCTTCTTGCCCTATTAATTCAGGTTCCTGCCATTCAAAATTTTGCAAAGGATAAAGCAGTTTCTTATTTGCAAAATAAAATAAAAACCAAAGTTTCTTTAGACCGAATTGCCGTTCATTTCCCGAAAGAAATCGTCTTGGAAGGATTTTACTTTGAAGATGAAAAGAAAGATACTTTATTAATTGGCAAACGATTAGAAGCCGATATTGATTTGTTTAAACTTTTAAGCAGCGAATTGCAGATTAATTCGGTTTCTCTACAAAATGCTTCCGCCAATATTTCCAAAAACAAAGATGGAGCTTATAATTTCGATTATATTGTTAAGGCTTTTGAATCCAAAGAACCAGAAGATCCAAACGCTAAACCCTTTAAAATATTCGTTGTAAATGTCAATCTGAAAAACGTCAATTTTAATTTTAAGGATGATTTTTCGAGAAACGATATTCGTGTAAAACTCGCACACTTTAACACCAAATTCAAGAAGTTCGATTTGAATAAAATGGATTTCGATGTTCCGAATATTGAATTAGATGGTTTGAAATTAGTTTTGAATCAGGATGTTGTCGAAAAAATTGCCGAAGTCTCCGTAAATACGCTTGACACGATTTCGAAAAGAAAAGATTTCAGCTTAAAACTAGACAAAATCAGTTTGTCGAAAATTGATGTTTCTTATGATAACAAGGATTCCAAATTAGGTTCGGGAATTTTTTTGGGCAATTTAGAATTATCCGTCAACGAAATTGATTTGAATAAACAATTACTGGATTTCGACACTTTCGAATTGAAAAACCTGAAAGGAAATTTACGTTTGGGCACAAATGACAAACAACTTATCACTCCCAATTTAGACACAACTTCCATAGCCCAAAAGGGTTGGAAAGTAAAATTGAATGCTGTCGATTTGCAAAATATAGCTTTCAAATATGACGATATGCAATCCAAACCCATCCCAAAAGGAATGGATTACAGTCATATAGATTTGGATAAATTCAATTTAAAAGCAGAAAAACTGTATTACAGAAATGATACGACAACTGGAAATATAAAATCATTAACAGGAATTGAAAAAAGTGGTTTACAAATTCAGGCTTTAAAAACGGACTTTTTTTATGGTCCAAAAAAGGTGCATTTGAATAATTTATATTTGAAAACGCCGCAAACGCTACTACAAAACAGTATTAAAATTGGTTATCCATCCATTGCATCTTTAAAAAAGAATCCCGAAAACCTTAGTTTGAACCTGAACTTGATTCAATCAAAATTAGGATTCAAAGATCTTTTACTATTTGTTCCTTTTTTACAAAAAGACAATCCGTTTAAAAGCAATCCTAATGCAATTGTGTATTTGAATGCGCGCTTGAATGGGAAATTAAAAGATCTAAACATTCCGCTGTTTGAAATGAGCGGAATTGGAAATACCAGAATTTCAGCTTCTGGAAAAATTTTGGGTTTACCCGATGCTCAAAAAGCGTATTATGATTTGGAAATCAAGAAATTTTCAAGCACTTCCAAAGATGTACTTT
>DAORUG010000060.1:0-16529 GCA_035433125.1 Flavobacterium sp. | reverse complement strand
GTTTATGAAGAAGGAATTGGATTCCCTATTTTGTTAGGAAAAAGAGATATTATTATGGAGTTGAAAAATGAACTTGGTTTTGATGCCGATGTTCCAATTATTGATCCAAAAACTCCTGAGGAAGTTACTAGAAAAAATAAGTTTGCCAAAGCCTATTGGAAATCGAGACAAAGAAGAGGAATCTCATTATTTGATGCACAGAATTTAATGCGAGAAAGAAATTATTTTGCAGCCATGATGGTCAATCAAGGAGAAGCCGATGCCTTGTTGTCAGGTTATTCCAGGAGTTATCCTTCAGTGGTAAAACCTATGTTACAACTTATTGACAAAGAACCAGGGGTTTCTCTTATTGCTACAACCAATTTGATGATGACAAGTCGTGGTCCAATGTTTTTATCCGATACAGCAATCAATACCAATCCAACAGCCGAAGAATTAGCTAAAATCGCCATTATGACCGCCAAAGTGGCTAAATTATTTGGAGTGGCTCCTGTGATCGCCATGATTTCTTTTTCCAATTTTGGGTCTTCGACTAACGATAGCGCAACCAAAGTGAGAGAGGCAGTAGAATATTTGCACAAACACCATCCTCAAATGATAATTGACGGTGAGATTCAAGCTGATTTTGCTTTAAATCCTGAAATGTTGAAAGCCAAATTTCCTTTTTCTAAACTTGCAGGTAAGAAAGTAAATACCTTGATTTTCCCTAATCTTGAATCTGCAAACATTACGTATAAACTTCTGAAAGAATTAAACAAAGTAGATTCTATTGGACCAATAATGTTAGGAATGGGTAAACCTGTTCACATCTTTCAATTGGGTGCAAGTGTAGAAGAAATGGTAAATATGGCCGCAATTGCAGTGATTGATGCTCAAGAATTAGAGAAGAAAAAAGCAAAAAAATAATATATTTGTACTTAATAGCAGGACTTATATAAATTTGGCAAAAATTTATATAAGTTTTGTTATATTTGGGCACATTTAAAGTATTGTATGATAGCACACTTGCAAGGGAAATTAGTAGAAAAAACACCAACTCAAGTAGTAATAGACTGTGGTGGAGTAGGATATCACGTCAATATTTCGTTGCATACCTACTCGTTACTTCCTACTACTGATTTTATTAAATTGTTTACCCATCTTCAAATCAAAGAAGACTCTCATACCTTATTTGGTTTTGTAGAAAAATCAGAAAGAGAAATTTTCAAATTATTATTGTCGGTTTCGGGAATTGGTGCAAGTATTGCCAGAACAATGTTATCGTCATTAGATCCCAAACAAATTACAAATGCAATTGCCTCTGGCGATGTGGTTACGATTCAATCTATTAAAGGAATTGGTAGTAAAACCGCTCAACGAGTGATTCTCGATTTGAAAGAGAAAGTGCTAAAACTTTATGATTTAGACGAAGTTTCCATGTCACAAAGCAATACAAATAGAGATGAAGCGTTATCTGCTTTGGAGGTTTTAGGTTTTGTTCGGAAAACTTCAGAGCGAGTTGTAGAAAAAATCATTAAAGATGCTCCAGACAGTTCAGTTGAATCTATTATCAAGCAGGCTTTAAAAAACTTATAAAAGTTGAAATTACACTATTTTAAAAAGGGACCAAACGTGTATAAAATTTGTGCGTTTTTAATAATTTTATTTTGTGGTTTTGTATCGCAGGCTCAAGTAAATCCTGCAACTCAGGATACAATTACACCTGGATTTTCAACTGGAAAAATTGATATTAAAGATCCGCAAAGTGTTGTCAAAGTTTATTCTTATGACCCCGTTACCGGAATGTACATATTATCAAAAACTGTTGGAGGCTTTCCCGCAAGTTACCCCTCTATTTTGTCTCCCAAAGAATATGAAGATAGAGTAAGAAAAGAATCGATGCGCAACTATTTTAAGGAAAAATTAGATGCCATTGATGGGAAAAAAGGCGAAAATGATGTTGCCAAAAAAGATTTGTTGCCACGATATTACATAAAATCTGGACTTTTCGAAACTATTTTCGGAAGCAATACTATTGACATAAAGCCAACTGGATCCATCGAAATGGATTTTGGTTTACGCTACACAAAACAAGATAATCCGGCCTTTTCACCAAGAAATAGATCTGTAATTGCCTTCGATTTTAATCAAAGAATCAGCATGAGCTTGATGGGAAAAGTGGGAACCCGACTCAATGTGAATGTCAATTATGATACGCAGTCCACATTTGCATTTCAAAACTTAATCAAGCTTGAATATACGCCAACGGAAGACGACATCATTCAAAAAATTGAAGTCGGAAACGTAAGTATGCCATTGAATAGCTCTTTGATTAAAGGCGCGCAAAGTCTTTTTGGGGTGAAAACAAAACTGCAATTTGGAAAAACGAGTATAACAGGAGTTTTCTCTGAACAAAAATCGGAGACCAAAACTGTAGTTGCTGAAGGTGGAGGAACGATTCAAGACTTTGATATGTTTGCCTTAGATTATGATAGTGACAGACACTTTTTCCTTTCACAATACTTTAGAAATAAATACGATTCAGCTTTAAAAAACTATCCTTTTATAGACAGTAGAGTTCAAATTACTAGGTTGGAAATTTGGGTAACCAATAGACAAAACAGAGTTACAACCACCAATAACAATCTTAGAAATATTATAGCTCTTCAAGATTTAGGTGAAGCACAATTATCTGGTTTGCAAGACAGCGAAATAGTAGTTTTAGACCCGCCAACAGGAATGTTTAACAATCCTATTGATTCGCCATCTGACAATACCAACAACGATTATGATCCAGCACAAATTGATGCAGGAACTGGTTTGTTGAACAAAAATATTCGTGAAATTGCCACTTCGGGTTCGGGATTTAATGCTACTGTAAATGAAGGAGCCGATTATTCTAAGTTGGAAAATGCCAGAAAATTAACGGCTAACGAATATACTTTCAATCCCCAATTGGGATATATTTCGTTACAACAACGACTCGCTAACGATGAAGTTCTTGCCGTTGCTTATCAATATACCATTGGAGATCAAGTTTATCAAGTGGGGGAATTTGGTAATGACGGAGTAGATGCTACGATTGTTACCGGAACAACGCCTGCCGATCAAGCCATTATTTCACAAAGTTTGGTTTTGAAAATGTTGAAAAGTAATTTGACCAATGTTAAAAACCCTGTTTGGAACTTGATGATGAAAAACATTTATCAAATTCCGGGAGCCTATCAATTGAAACAAGAAAACTTTAGATTCAATATTCTTTATACAGATCCTTCGCCATTAAACTATATTCAACCCGTAACCGGAAGTAGTTTTCCACCAAATCCAGCACAAGGAAATGAAGTGGCAGAAACGCCTTTGTTAAAAGTGTTCAATTTGGATAAATTGAACTTCAACAATGATCCACAAAATGGAGGAGATGGTTTCTTCGATTTTATGCAAGGATTAACGATTGATACTCAAAACGGTCGAATCATATTTACCACCAAAGAGCCTTTTGGGGAATTGTTATTCTCGAAATTATCAAATGGACCTGGGGAAGATTATAAAGACAGTAACACGTATAACCCGAATCAAAAGAAATATGTGTTCCGAAACATGTATTCGAACACGCAAGCTGGTGCATTGCAAGACAGCGATAAAAACAAATTCCTGTTAAGAGGAAAATACAAATCTACAGGCGGTGATGGAATTCCTATTGGAGCATTCAACGTGCCTAGAGGTTCTGTAGTTGTGACAGCTGGCGGAAGAGTTTTGGTAGAAGGAATCGATTATAGTGTCAACTATCAACTGGGAAGAGTTCAAATTTTGGATCCATCGCTTCAAGCTTCGAACACGCCAATTAGCGTTTCATTAGAAAATAATTCCATTTTTGGTCAACAAACCAAACGTTTTTTTGGAGTGTATGTCGAACATCAAATTTCAGATAAATTTTTATTGGGCGCCACTTTCTTAAAATTAAACGAAAGACCATTTACCCAAAAATCCAGCTTTGGACAGGAAGCCGTAAACAATAGCATGTTTGGTTTCAACGGTAATTATTCAACAGAAGTTCCATTTTTCACCCGATTGGTAAACAAATTACCCAATATGGATACCGATGCACCTTCTAATCTTTCGGTGAGAGGTGAAATTGCATTTTTGGAACCAGATGATCCTAAAGGCAATAGTTTTCAAGGGGAATCAACCATTTATGTAGATGATTTCGAAGGCTCGCAATCCACAATCGATATGCGTTCTCCATTTGCCTGGAAATTGTCCTCAACTCCTATGAATGATGCGGAAAGTCTTTATGATTTTAATGCCAATGCCAACGATTTGAGTTATGGTTTCAAGAGAGCTAAATTATCTTGGTACACCATCGACCCTGTTTTTTTTACTACAAAACCATCAGGAATTTCAAATGATGATTTGTCTTTAAATACCACAAGAAGAATTTTTAGTGAAGAATTATATCCGCTGACTGAAATTGCTCAAGGACAATCCCAAGTGGTAAACACTTTAGACTTGACTTATTATCCAACGGAAAGAGGTTCATATAACAATGCGTTGAATGTTTCTACCAGTCCTAAGGATAATTTTGGAGGAATAATGCGTTCTTTAAATTCAACCAATTTCGAACAAGGAAATGTTGAATACATTCAGTTTTGGGTTTTGGATCCTTATGTTGGCGCAGGCGAAATTCCATCGACCAATACTGGAAAAATTTATTTCAACTTAGGGGAAATCTCCGAAGATATTTTGAAAGACGGACGAAAACAATATGAAAACGGATTAGGTCCAGATCAAGTAAAAGTAAATCCACAACCTATTTGGGGAGATGTTCCAGCCTCACAGTCCTTAATTTATGCTTTTGATGTCAATGCAACCAACCGAACCAATCAGGATTTAGGTTTAGACGGGTTGCCAGGTTCTAAAGAAGCCGCTATTTATACCAATTATGCTTCACAACCCGATCCTTCAGCAGATGATTATACCTATTATTTGAATGCTAGCGGAGGAATTATTGATCGATATCGAGATTATAATGGAGTGGAGGGAAACTCTGCCGTTGATATCAATGATGCCAATAGAGCATCAACCGCTGAACCTGATGTAGAAGACATCAACAGAGACAATACAATGAATACCATCAATGCGTATTACGAATACAGCGTTGATATGAAACCCAATATGGGCGTTGGGCAAAACTATATTACCGATATTCGAAACACTCAAATTACCATGGACAATGGGCAAGTAACGGATGCAAGATGGATTCAGTTTAAAATTCCTGTTGCCCAACCTGAAAACACCATTGGAAACATATCCGATTTTAGATCCATTCGTTTTATGAGAATGTTTATGACGGGTTTTAGCGATGCAGTTACCGTTCGTTTTGGTGCTTTAGATTTAGTCAGAGGCGATTGGAGAAGATATACAAACACATTGGATCCAAACGACAGCAACCCAACAGATGATAAAACAAATCTTGATGTATTGGCCGTAAATCTTCAGGAAAATAATGATAGATGTCCGATAAACTATGTTATTCCTCCGGGAGTGCAGCAAGAACAATTGTATAGTGGCAATACAGTTATCAATCAAAATGAGCAATCATTGTCACTAAGAGTTTCTGGCGAAGGATTAGAACCAGAAGATTCGAGAGCTGTGTTTAAAAACGTGAGTGTTGATATGCGACAGTTCAACAAGTTAAAAATGTTTTTGCACGCAGAATCTTTACCAAACGAAATTGTTCTGAATGATGACCAAATGGTAGGGTTTATCCGTTTCGGAAATGACTTTACCCAGAATTTTTATCAAATAGAAATCCCTTTAAAAGTGACACAACCAGCCTCTTCATTAGGAGCAAATTGTGCTGCTTTAAGTTCAGAATCAGTTTGGCCAGCCGATAATGAAATAGATTTGGCACTTTCTTTACTGACTCAGTTGAAAATTCAAGCGATGAGTATAGACCCAAGCACCTTACCAGCCGACGGAATCTATTATCAAAACGAAGAAGAACTTGATCCTTCATTAGCAGGGAAAACTAATAAATTGAGGTTGGGTATCAAAGGAAATCCTAATTTTGGTATGGTTAGAACTTTAATGTTAGGAGTAAAAAGTAATGAACCGCATCAAGATATAAAAGGGGAAGTTTGGTTCAATGAGCTGCGTGTTGCCGATATGGATAATAGTAAAGGTATGGCTGCCGTATTGAATGTTGATACCAATTTTGCTGATTTTGCGACTATTTCGGCAGCAGGACGAAAAAGCACTATCGGGTTTGGCGGCATAGAACAAGGACCAAATGATAGAAATCGAGAAGATACTCAGCAATATAATATTGTAACTAATTTTAGCTTAGGAAAATTATTGCCTCCAAAATGGAAAATCAATCTGCCGTTTAATTTTGCTGTTGGAGAAGAAACAATTACTCCAGAATACGACCCATTTAATGCGGATATCAAACTAAAACAATTATTAGACAATACTACTGATGAAGCCGAAAGAGATAACATCAAGAATAGAGCTGTTGACTACACAAAAAGGAAAAGCATCAATTTTATTGGAGTAAGAAAAGATAGAGGAGAGGAACAAAAGCAACGTATTTATGATGTTGAAAATTTTACTTTTTCTCAATCTTTTAATGAAGTAGAACATCACGATTATGAAATAGAGCAATTCACAAATCAAGAATCCAGTACAGCTGTTGATTATGCTTTTAGTTTTCAGCCTAAACCAATTGAGCCGTTCAAGAAATCAAAATTTACCAAAAAAAGTGCTTATTGGAAAGCATTAAGCGATTTCAATTTCAATTATTTACCTACGAATATCAATTTTAATACTAATATTCTAAGACAATACAACCGTCAACAATTCAGACAAGTGGATGTTGAAGGAATTGGATTAGATCCATTGTACCGTAGAAATTATGCTTTTAATTATAATTATGGATTTAATTATAATTTGACAAAAAATTTAAAATTTAATTATACTGCATCTTCCAATAATATTGTAAAAAACTATATGAATTCCGATAATGTTCCAATCGATGATTTAACCATTTGGGATAGTTATTTGAATGTGGGAGAAGCCAATCAACACATGCAACAATTGGTGTTGAATTATGAAATCCCATTAGATAAAATCCCTGTATTTAGTTTCATAAAAGCAAATTATTCGTACACAGGTGATTATAGTTGGCAGCGTGCATCAGTAGCTATGTCTGAAATTGTTATCGAAGGAAATACGTATAATTTAGGAAATACAGTTCAAAATGCCATTTCTCATAACTTGAATGTCAATATGAATATGGATTTGTTTTATAAATATATTGGACTGACAAAAAGATCAGAATTAAAAGCAAAACCAAAAACTGCAGCTCCTAAACCCGGCGAAAAACTGACTAATACGAATGTTTTGACACCAAGAAAAAATGATTTTGTAAATGGTTTAATAGGAGTTTTGACTAGTGTAAAAACCATACAAGCCAATTATACCAAAAACAGCGGTACAGTTCTGCCAGGATATACTCCCGGAATTGGATTCTTTGGAACTTCAAAACCAACCCTTGGATTTATTTTCGGAAGCCAAGACGATGTGAGATTTGAATCGGCCAAAAATGGTTGGCTTACTTCTTATCAAGACTTTAACCAAAATTATACTCAAGTCAGCAATGAAATATTTAAGTCAACTGTTAATATTGATTTGTTACCCGATTTAAAAATTGATTTGTCATTAGACCGATCTTATTCTGAGAATTTTTCGGAACAATATGACGTTTCGGATACCAATAATGATGGACAGCTGGATTATAATCCAAGATCACCATACAATTATGGAATGTTTGCCATTTCGACTATTTTAATCAAAACTTCGTTTTCTGCCAGTGACGAAAATTCATCGGCAGCTTTTGACGACTTTAGAAGCAATAGATTGCCGGTTGCAAATCGATTGGCGGCCGAAAGAGGAATCGACCTTACCAATCCGGCCAATATTGATGCTGACGGTTTTCCAAAAGGATTTGGCAAAAACAATCAGGCGGTGTTATTACCTGCATTTTTAGCAGCCTATTCCGGCGAAAGCGCTTCAAGTGTTTCTACGGGGATTTTCAAAAGTTTTCCAGTGCCAAACTGGTCTATCAAATACAATGGACTGATGCGTTTCGATTTCTTCAAAAAGAATTTCAAACGATTCTCTTTGCAACAAAACTACAGGGCTTCTTACACCATCAATGCTTTTAGATCGAACTTTGAATTTGATAAAAATCCAAATGGAGTGGATGCAAGTGGCAATTTCTATAATGAAACCATTATGTCTAATGTCAATTTAGTGGAGCAGTTTAATCCACTTATTCGAATGGATTTCGAATTAAAAAATTCATTAAAAATCCTTACCGAAATCAAAAAAGACAGAGCGTTATCGATGAGTTTTGATAATAATTTATTGACCGAAGTCAAAGGAATTGAATATGTAGTTGGAATGGGCTATCGAATTAAAGACGTAGTTTTTTCTTCGAGCCTTGCCGATAATCCTACTGGAATCATAAAAAGCGACATTATCATAAAAGCTGATTTTTCGTATCGTAACAATAAAACAATTGTGAGATATTTAGATTATGACAACAATCAATTAGCGGGTGGACAAGATATTTGGTCATTAAAATTGACTGCTGATTATTCCTTTAGTAAAAATCTAACGGCTATTTTCTATTACGATCACGCTTTTTCGCAAGCAGTTGTATCGACATCTTTTCCTTTAACAAATGTTCGTTCAGGGTTTACACTGCGATATAATTTTGGAAATTAATTTTTTTGAATTGCAATAAATTTTGAACAGAAGATGGTTACATTTGCACCATTAAATCTATCCCGATAGCCTCGGGACTAAAATCTATATTAAAATGAACGTACCAGCAAATTTAAAGTACACAAAAGATCACGAATGGGTTAGCATTGACGGTGATGTTGCAACAGTAGGAATTACTCATTTTGCACAAAAAGAATTGGGCGATATTGTATATGTTGAAGTAGAAACGCTAGACCAAACTCTTGATAAAGACGAAGTTTTTGGAACAGTTGAAGCTGTAAAAACAGTTTCGGATTTGTTTCTTCCTCTTTCGGGTGAAATTATTGAGTTCAATGATGCTTTGGAAAGCAAACCAGAAAGCGTAAACACAGATCCTTATGGAGATGGTTGGATGATTAAAGTGAAAATTGCAAATACTGCCGAAATTGATTCTCTTCTTTCGAGTGAATCTTACAAAGAATTGATTGGTGCGTAAAAAGATTTTTTTATACTTGGCAATATTCTGGACTGGCTTGATTCTTTATTTGTGTTTGAAAAATGCTAATGAAATTAAACAAATAGAAATACCAAACTTTGACAAAATTATTCATTTTGTCTTTCATTTTGTTTTTACAACGCTTTGGTTTTTGTATTTAAAAAAGAAGTTTAATAGTTCAAATAACATTAATCTTTTAGTTATAACTTTAATTATTTCCTTAGTTTTTGGTATAGCAATCGAGCTGATGCAACAATATTTTACAGCAACCAGAACAGCAGACGTTTTTGATGTTCTGGCAAATCTATTTGGAGCTTTTCTTGCTGTAATGTCAATTATTTTGTTGAATAGATATAATAGGTTAATCGATAAAATTTAATTCACAAATGAATATTAAGCAATACTTAGATTCGACTTATTTAAAAACACCCTCGCAAGCAGGATTAACTGAAGCTGAAAACACAATTATTGTCAAAGAATTTATTCAAGAAGCCATCGATGAGAATTTCAAACTCATTATGATTCGACCGGATATGGTTTCCTTGGCAAGCAAAATGATTACAGAAGCTAATTCGGCGGTACAAATAGGAACTGTTATTGATTTTCCAGAAGGAAAAGCAGGGTTAGAGGCTAAGCTTGCAGAGGCAACTCAAGCCATTCAAGATGGAGCCGATGATTTAGATTTTGTTTGTAATTACGAAGCTTTCAAAGCTGGTAATGTGGATTTGGTCAAAGAAGAAATTTTAAAATGTACCCAATTAGGCTTAGCCAATAACAAAGTTGTAAAATGGATTATCGAAGTGGCAGCACTTAGCGAAAAGCAAATTATTCAGCTTTCGGCTTTGATAAAAAACCTTGTTATTACTCATTTTAAAGAAGAAAATTACGCTTCGGTTTTTGTAAAATCGTCTACTGGTTTTTATAAAACAGAAAATAATTTGCCAAACGGCGCTACTGTCCCATCTATTATCATAATGCTCGAAAATGCCAATCCACTTCCTGTAAAAGCTGCGGGTGGAGTGAGAACCTATGAAGAAGCTGTCGAAATGATTCGATTAGGTGTAAAACGAATTGGGACTTCGGGAGCAAAAGCCATTGCTAATGGACAAAAAACGGAAGGCGGTTATTAAAATCAATAAGATAATATGAAAAAAGGATTCCTGACATTACTTTCATCCCTTTGTGTTTTTGTTGCATTTGCTCAAGAGGTAGAGAGTAAAAAACTTATTTTTTCTGCCGAACAATTTCCTGTTTTTCCAAAATGTGAAAATTTACAATCCAAAGAATTAGAAAAATGTTTTTACAATGAAGTTCAGGATTTTGTCTTCCAAAATTTTGTAGTTCCTGAGAATTTGGTTCAAAATAATTTTAAAGGCAATGTAAAAGTACTTTTCGAAGTTGATAAAAACGGTGCTTTCAAAGTGATTTATGTGAACGCTGTCGATGATGCGTTGATAAGTGAAGCCAAAAGAGTTTTTGCAAAATTTCCAAATATTAAACCTTCAACCTATAACGGAAACCCCACTTTTTCTCAGTACAACATCACCATTTTGATACCTTTGAAAAGTGCAGAACAATTGGCTTCCGAAGCTATAGTTGTTGCCGAAACTGCCAAAGCGATCCCTAAACAGCTTACCGAATTAGATAGCATTGTCTATAAAAAATTCAATAATCCACAGTTCGAAAGTCATTTGAATGTCCCTTTTTCGCACAGTTATTATGCCCATTTTGATCCTGCAATGAATCAGGTGGGAGCTAATAATCATACCGCTTCTAAACCTTATACTTATGTAGAAGTGGCCAAATATTATAATCTTGCCGCAGAAAACGAAAAGATAAAGAAAAAAGCCTCTGGTTGGTGGGTACGAAAATTATGGAACGAAAACTTGGTCGAAATTCAAGGGGAAGATTATTGGTTTGTCTTGAATCCTATTTTCGATTTACAAGTTGGAACTGCTTCTGGCAATAAACATGAAAGTACTTTTATAAACACACGCGGAATAAATTTGAGTGGCGGATTGGGTTCACAACTTAATTTCACGACAACCATTTATGAAAGTCAAGGCCGTTTTGCGGATTATTACAATCGATATGCCGAGTCTATTAGACCTGCAGGCGGAAATCCAGCTATTATTCCCGGGATTGGAATTGCTAAAGATTTCAAGACAGATGCTTATGATATGCCTTCGGCTGATGCCAATTTGACTTTTGCTCCCGCTAAATTCTTTGATTTACAATTGGGTTATGGTAGAAATTTTATTGGCGATGGCTACCGTTCCATATTCGAAAGTGATGGAGCAAGTCCGTATCCTTATTTTAAAATCAACACCAATTTTTGGAAAATAAAATACACGAATACCTATATGTGGCTCAAAGATGTGCGCACCGAAGCAACTCTCGAACGTACGTATGCGACCAAGTATATGGCAAATCATTATTTGAGTTTGAATGTTACGAATCGCTGGAATCTGGGTTTGTTTGAATCTGTAATTTGGACGGATACTAATAATCGAGGTTTTGATATGCACTTTGTCAATCCAATTATTTTTTATCGATCTGTTGAGTTTGCGTCATCGGCTCGAACTGGAAATGCAGTTTTGGGATTAAGTTCTAAATACAAATGGAATAATAATGTGGCACTTTATGGTCAATTTCTCTTAGATGAGTTTTCGCTAGGAGAAGTGAAAGACGAGAAAAACAGTTGGAAAAATAAATTTGCTTACCAATTGGGTGTGAAATATTTCAACGCCTTTAAAGTGGATAATTTATTGTTACAATTAGAATTCAATCACGTGCGTCCTTATGTGTATTCGCATAGCGTGCCGATTACTAATTACGGACACAACAATCAAAGTATAGGGCATCCTTGGGGAGGAAATTTCGAGGAACTTCTTCTTATTGGGCGTTACCACAAAGGCAGACTTTATGCCGATGCTAAAATTACTTTTGGTACAAAAGGGTTGGATTTTGACACGACAACAGACAGTAATAATTACGGAGGAAATATTTACAAAGACTATGATGTGAATCGACCTTATGATTCGGGTGTGGAAGTAGGACAAGGAAACAAAACCAACATTTTTATCGCCGATTTACAAGCCGGATATTTGGTCAACCCAATGACAAATATGAAACTTTTTGGCAGTTTTATTTATAGAAACTTCAACCCAAATGAAAATACAGCAACAGTTTTCAATGAAAGCACTACTTGGTTTTCTTTAGGTATCCGCTCAGATGTGTTTAATTGGTATTTTGATTATTAGGATTGAAATAAAAACGTTTGCCTTAAATAAAGGCGAAATATATCACTTCAACCACAACTCCAAAAGTTGTGGTTTTTTATTTTAAAAAAAATTCTCCAAAATGAGGAAACCCGTAAAGAAATGATTTTTATTGCATTTAAGTTTGTGTCACAATAACAAATCGCTTTATGAAAACAATCGAAATCGAATCTATCGAAAAAATGTCAAGTTTAGATTTGAGTTATGTAATTTTCTTTTGGAAAGACTATAATCCAAATTCGGTTATAATAGCTTATGACGAATTAATAAAAAGAAGTTATCCTATCTCGGGGAATTTTTACGATAAAATGACTGAGTTCCGGAAAAAACAATTGCTAGCAGAAAACGAATAAAGTAAAATAATATATTAAAATCATTATGATTGTAAGCAATTTTAAAAAAATCACGATTGGGGAAAAAGGAGTGATTCTGAAGTATCAGGATAAAGAATCAAAAGAAATTTCGTTTTCAGACATTAACAAAATTTACATCAAAGTCAAAAAAGTGCCACTCAAACATATAATAGTATTTGTTGGTGTTTCTTTAAGTCTTGTTTTATTCTCCCTATGGATTTTTGGATTCAAATGGATTCTTTTTTCACCCTTATTTTTGGTTTTAGTAGGTATCATAAAAATGAATAGTCACAAAAGATATGTGCTAAAAATAAAGCTTAGAAATGGTCTATCGGTCATTCAGCCTATTCCTTAAAATCAAAATACAAAACCATTCAAGACATAAACAAAGTTCGAAAAGTGCTATTAGGAATTGGTTAAGTGTTTAAAATTCGAGGTTTGTAGTTTTGTTTGATTTGATTTTTTTTCTATAAAATTAAGTTTACCAGAAATAATGAACAAATCCACTTGCTAAAATCAAATCCACTTGATAATTTTTTTTATTTTGAAATGATATTTCTCCTTTTTTATGAATTGTTTTTTGCCTATTCCCTTTTGATAAACTACTTTTGCAAAAGTTTTAAAATAAAGCAATCAGACTTTGAGTAGTACACCTAATTCTATTTCCATAAAATCTATATATATTGATTTCAAAGCTATCACTAAAGCGGGTTTGGCTATTAGTGTTGTTTTTTCATCAATCGCAGGATTTTTGTTGGGTGTTCCGGATATTCTTTCGTTAGATTGGGTGATTTTGCTAAAGCTAGCTGTTGGCGGTTATTGTATGGTAGGCGCATCGAATGCCTACAATCAAGTTATAGAAAAAGATCTAGACGCCTTGATGGACAGAACCAAGAATCGTCCCGTTCCAGCAGGAAGGATGTCGCCGAATGTTGCTTTGGTTATTGCTAGTATTCTTACCGCTATTGGGATTGCTTTACTATACACTATCAATCCTAAAACGGCCATGTTTGGTGCGATTTCAATATTTTTGTACACCAGTGTTTACACACCTCTGAAAACGGTAACTTCTTTGTCGGTTTTTGTGGGAGCGATTCCCGGAGCGATTCCGTTTATGTTGGGTTGGGTTGCTGCAACCGGCAATTTTGGCATCGAGGCTGGAACTTTATTCTTGATACAATTTTTCTGGCAGTTTCCTCATTTTTGGGCAATTGGTTGGTTTTTATTTGAAGATTATGAAAAAGCAGGTTTCTTTATGTTGCCAACAGGAAAAAAGGATAAAGGAACGGCTTTGCAAATCCTATTATATACAGTTTGGCTGATAATTGCCTCACTTTTACCGTCTTTGGGCTATACAGGACAATTATACATTTCGTCCGTTGCAGCAGTTTTAGTCTTTTTGCTTGGACTTTGGATGCTTTTTTATGCTGTGAAATTGTATAAGTCACGAACTGCCAAAGCAGCAAGAACTTTAATGTTAGTAAGTGTTTCTTACATTACTTTATTGCAATTAATTTATATATTTGACAAAATTTTAAGATAGATATGACAACGACAATGACCGCCGAAGAGCATAAATCAAGAACTGCAAGATCATACAAATTGCTGTTATTGTTTGCTATGATCAGTATGATTATGATGTTTGCTGGCCTAACTAGTGCTTTTGTAGTAAGTAAATCAAGAGCCGATTGGTTAAAGGATTTTCAATTGCCAACTGCTTTTTATTACAGTACCCTAGTAATTATTGGCTGTAGCATCACTTTTCATTTGGCCAAAAAAGCCATTCAAAAGGACAAACAACAGGCGACAACTTCATTTCTTTTAGCCACTTTAGCTTTAGGAATTTTATTTGTAGTGTTGCAATTTGTAGGTTTTGGACAAATTGTAGAAAGTGGTTATTATTTTACGGGAGCCGAAAGTTCTATTACAACGACATTTCTATACATAGTTACTTTGGTTCACTTGTTGCACCTTGCTGGCGGATTAATAGCGCTTTTTATTATTATATTTAAACAATTGAAACATAAATACAATTCAACACAAACTTTAGGTATCGAACTAGGTGCTATGTATTGGCACTTTTTGGATTTATTGTGGATTTATTTATTTTTATTTTTATTTTTCTTTGATTAAGAAAAAATTGTAGATTTGGAAACTTTTAATTAAAATATTTTTATGAGTACAGTTACAACTGCGAATAGTGGAGAAAAAGTTTGGGGTGGCGGAGACAACCAACCCTTGGGAGCCAGTTATGGCAAATTGATGATGTGGTTTTTTATTCTGTCAGATGCGTTAACATTTTCAGGATTTCTTGCTGCTTATGGATTTTCAAGATTCAAATTTATTGAAACTTGGCCTTTAGCTGATGAGGTGTTTACACATTTTCCTTTCATGCATGGAAATCCTCAACCAATGCTTTATGTAGCATTTATGACTTTTGTTTTGATTTTTTCATCTGTTACGATGGTTCTTGCTGTTGATGCTGGACATGAAATGAAAAAGGATAAAGTAGTCGTTTATCTATTTTTAACCATTATCGGTGGTTTAATATTCGTAGGTTCACAAGCTTGGGAATGGAAAAACTTTATCAAAGGAGAATATGGCGCTGTTGAAACTAAAGGAGGAAGTTTGCTTCAATTTGTTGATACAGACGGAAAGAGAGTAGCGCTTGCCGATTTTGCTGCAACTCTACCTGAATATAGAGAACAGTTGGAACGAAATAAAGGAAAATGGTTTATGGAAGAAGCTACTTTACCATCTTATTCTGTTGCCGAAGTTCAAGCAGGTTTCAAAGCACATCCAAATATTTTGGTAAGAACAGAGACGATAGATGCCAATAAGAAAAAAACAGTGTTGTCTAGAAGCGAATCAGAATCTCGTTTGAAAGACGCTAGTTTAGTTGTAGAAGGTGCAAACCTTACCAGAAACGAATATGGTAGTAAGTTATTTGCTGATTTCTTTTTCTTTATTACAGGTTTCCACGGTTTCCACGTATTTTCTGGAGTGGTCATCAATATTATTATATTCTTTAATGTTCTACTTGGAACTTATGAGAAAAGAAAAAGTTATGAAATGGTAGAAAAAGTAGGGCTATATTGGCACTTTGTTGATTTAGTTTGGGTATTTGTATTCACTGTTTTCTATCTCGTTTAATTCACAAAAAGTATAATTATGTCACACGCACACGTTTCTAACACAAAAAGAATTTGGACAGTTTTTGGATATTTATCTGTAATTACAATTGTTGAGGTAATTTTAGGAATCATAAAACCTGAAATATTGCACAACAATAGTTTGCTAGGTTTGAACTTGTTGAACTGGATTTTCATCATTTTAACTGGTGTGAAAGCCTATTATATTGTGTATGCTTTTATGCACATGGAAGGCGAAAAATCGGCTTTAAGACATGCAGTTATTTGGCCTTTAATATTTCTAGTGGCTTATTTGCTTTTCATTCTTTTGGTAGAAGGAAATTATGTATTCGAGGTTTTTAAGAATTCAACCATCAAGTGGAATTTTTAACAAAATATTAATTCAATAAAAAGGGTGCGCATTGCGTGCCTTTTTTTATTTTTGCACATTATATTGTCGCTTCTACTATGAAAAAAAATATTGTTCTCTTCGTTCTTTTTGTTTTACCCATTGTTGCCT
>DAORUG010000059.1:0-16940 GCA_035433125.1 Flavobacterium sp. | reverse complement strand
AAACTAACATACAACTAACTAAATTTAAAGCTCTTATCAATTACACTATTGAAAAGAATATAACGATTTGAATCCTAAGCAGATACCCATACAACACAAGTTAAAGTTTCTGATGTTGTATGCGTATGAGTAAGAGTTCTATTTCTCTTTTTTAATTACTTCCAGATTAAATTTGATATAAATTTTTATTTTAAAAATAAGCTCAGAACCTTTAACTGTCCTGAGCTTATTGCATTATGTGTATTAATTTGCTGGTTTCAATTTTAAATACCAAGCATTTCCTTCTTCGGGACCATAACCTTGAACTCGAACATACATATAAGTTGGTGTAATAACCAAGATTTCGTATTCTTTTTGTGTACCTCCATATCCTATAAAGGTATTTACTCCCGATAATAGAATACTAGTTTGAGTTGATGGTGAATTTCCTGAAATTACAGGTACTGCTGGCGCTCCTGAAGATGCTGGCACAAAAGAAAATTCTGAAGTTCCGCCAGGATAATCATAACAAGCTTCGCCTCCAGAACTTGGAATACCAGGAAGAGATGTCATTGAACCAGTTTTAGTAAAAGCACCATCAGGAGTAGCTACGGCTAAAGAGTAAGTTCCAGAAGCCTGTACTTTTGCAAAAGTAAATGTCGCTGTGTAAAAACAGTTTGCAGAAGCTACTTTTTCATTAACAGCTGACGCCCACCATTCTGCTCTAATAGAATCGACTGACCAAGGACCAACACCTAGATGCCCGGCAACACTCTTATCTACAATCCAAGCTTTAGAGGAATTATTGGTTAAGGCTTCGACAATTTCTGGAGCCACTGTGAAATTACTTCTTACAGTAACATCTTTAGTAAGTACTGATGAAGTTCCGCCTTTACCATAAACAACTGCTGTAATGGTATAGGTATTTGTCCCTAAAGTTGTGTATTTTTTAGTAGTAGAACCAGTGGGTAAATAAACTAAATCTAAAGCTGTTTTATCGTCATAATCTACTTTATAAGAAAGTCCATTATCCGCAGAAATTGAAATTTTGACATCGCCAGAACCATCCCCATTTGGATGTGCTGCATCCTGTCCTACTACTTCAGTATTGATTACAATATTCGAAGGAGCTGTTAATTCTCCCAGACTATATTCTTCTTCACTACAACTAACCAATGTTAGCGATATCGCAATGAAAAGTCCTAAAAGGTATTTTATATTTGTTTTCATATTTTTATTAATTAGTTAATCTAATATTGTCAATGTAAATTACTTCTCCTGTTCCATCCGCAGCATCATCGTATCTGAATACTAGTTGAGTGAATTTGGCATCAGCCGGAATTCCAGAAATAGTACTAAAATCAAATACTAATTCTTCCCAAGCATTAGCAACGGTATTAGCTACTTTTAAAACAGCAACCCCATTTGCAGGATTTCCTCCCACGGCCCATTCCAATTCAACATTAAGTTTTTTGCCTACTTCTGTAGCATAGATGTACAGTTTAATTTTGTTTCCTTTTGCAAAATCAATAGGAGCATCTAATCCTGAATAGGTTCCACTCCAACCTGCAGCTCCAATAGTTTTAGTGTATTTCCAAACAGTAGCGCTCGTATTTATTCCTGTGGCAAAAGGGTTTGCAATTACAGCCGTTTCAACTCCGCCAAAGGTTCCGCCAACAGCATAATTTTGGGTAGCCAATTCATAAGTAATCGGTAATCCATATGCATCATAAATAATAGTTGACGTGATTTTCTCTGTTTTGGCAGCACCACCACTCAAAGCCACAACTTTAACAGCGTATGTTCCTGCAGCAGCGTAGTCATGAGAAAGTTCAGCTCCATTAGCTAAAGGTGTTCCAACTTCATTGGCTACATCTCCAAAATAAACCAAATAAGAGGCTGCATAATCTGCAGTGGCTTTCACTTTCAAATTATGAACATTTGCACTCAAGGTAACTGCTAAATTTTCGGGTGCTCTGTAAACAACTGCCAACGGAAATGTTTGTTCCGTTACTGCACCAGAAATTGTAGTAGCCGTAATTTTTACAGTATAATTACCCTCAGGATATACGTGGCTTGCACTTTCTCCGGGTTTCAATGTTACAGCCGATGTTGTACCGTGACCATATTCTACTTTAAATGATGTTGCTCCATCTGCGGTAGGAGTGATTTTTACAATTCCTGAATTATCAGTACTGATATTAAATACTTTATTCAGATTCCCAGAAGTCTCGGTTCCGATTAGAGCGATATCATTGCTGATATCCTCTATCGAACAACTTGCGGTAACAGCCAGTACTACTACAAGGCTGAAAATATATTTTATCTTTTTCATAGTTTTATACTTTATTAATTGTAACCTGGATTTTGTTTAAAAACAGTATTTTCTAATTCTTTAGTTGGAATTGGTAAAAGTTCATTCACTCCTGCTTTAAACCCTCTGCTTGCTAGTACAGTTGCAGCTTTGCCCGTTCTTATAAGGTCAAAATAACGATGCCCTTCACAAGCTAATTCTTTTCTTCTTTCTAATGCAATAGCGTCTAAGGAAACTGGAACTGATGCCAGACCAACTCTTGCTCTCACCGCATCAAGCAATGCCTGAGCTCTTGCTCCAGTTCCGCCTAGAGCTTCTGCTTCCATAAGATAAGTATCTGCCAATCGAATTATGTAGGTATCCTGATAAAAATTTAGGGATTGATCACTTCCATTGGTTGTGGCATCGGATTTTAAAGGAACAAATTTTGCCATAAAATAACCCGTATTAGTATTTACACTATTCACACTACCATATCCTTGTACTTGACCAGATGCAATTAACGCTTTGACATCTATAATTGTAGCTCCGAATCGTGGATCATTTTTCATAACATCATATAATTCTTGAGTTACGGTATTGATTCCCCAGCCAGAAAAATAATCTGGTGCTGTAGAACCAGCGGTTCTTGTATAATCTCTAATTCCTACCATTATATTCAAAATATTACCCTCAGTTCCCCAAGAATTGGTCCACCATTCTGATTTTCCTGCATCGGTATGAACAGCTTCGACAATTGATTCTGAATTGAATTTATTTTTATGAACCCATAAATCTTTGAAATTAGTCAACAACTTATATCCGTATTGACTTGTTCCTCCCGGGGTACCATTTACTTGAGCTAATTGTGCAGCGGCTTCAGTATATTTTTTTTCATAAAGAAGTACTTTTCCCAACATGGCTTGTGCTCCTCCTTTGGCCCAACGACCTCCTTCGGTAGTTACATTTATTGTTGCTGGTAATCCAAGGATAGCTTCTTTTAAATCTTTTTCTATTTGAGCATAAACATCCTCTGGTTTTGACTGAGGATAGGTTTGAGCCTCTGAAGGAGTTATAGTAGTGGTCATAAGAGGAACATTACCAAACATTCTTACCAAATTAAAATGATAATAAGCTCTCATTGCTTTACATTCGGCAGCATACCTAACTTTCAAACTTCCATCCATTGGAATTCCAGGTAATTTATTTAATAAAGTATTTGCTCTAAAAATACCCTGATAGTGATTACTCCAAAAAGCTCTTGGCATGTTGGTTGGGTTCAACTGATAAAATGAAAAAAGTGAAATTGCATCCCCTGGAGCCGAAGCCCCATAGTTATCATCTGATCCCGCATTGAAAAAACTAATTATGTTATCGAAAGAGGATGAATTAAAACCCATAATATCATAAACAGCCACAAGAGCTGAAGTAGCTTCTGCTTCATTGGTATAATAAGAATCCTCTAAGGCATTTCCTGTTGGCTTTACCTCTAAAAAGTCTTCACTACAAGAGAATAAAGCAGTCATCATTACTCCGGTAATGAATATATTTCTAATAATTTTTGTTTTCATAATTTATAATATTAAAATTGAAAATTCACTCCAAACATAAAAGTTTGAGCTTGAGGATAGTATCCTCTGTCTATTCCAAAAGTATTTCCTCCAATTTCTGGATCGTAACCTGTATATTTAGTTAAGGTTAACAAGTTCTCTCCAGTTACATAAAACCTTACTTTACTGGCTCCAATCGTGTTTACTACTCTAGACGGTAAAGTATATCCAAATGTGATTAATTTAAGACGCAAGTAATCACCGTTTTCTAAATAGAAATCTGAAAATCTGGTAAAATTCTGGTTATCATCTGCAATGGTAAGACGTGGATACGTATCAGAAGTTCCTTCACCTGTCCAACGGCCTAATGCTTTTGATTGAAAATTAGCGTAAGGACCAATATCTATTCTTCTTAACCCTTGGAAAATTTTATTTCCAGCAGCTCCGTTCAAAGAGGCTGAAAAATCAAATCCTTTATAATCAACACCAAAATTGAGTCCGAAAGTATATTTTGGCAACGGACTTCCAAGATATTGTTTATCAAGATCCGTAATAACTCCATCCCCATTAGCATCAACCCAACGGAAATCTCCCGGTTTAGCATTTGGTTGAATCACAACTCCAGTGCTATTTGTATAGCTCGTTACTTCGGCTTGATTTTGAAAAATTCCATTTGTTTTAAAACCATAGAATGTATTTATACCTCTACCTATTTCTGTTCTGGTTAATGTTCCCAATGATTGAAAACCAACTCCATCCGTAATATAGGTTTTTCCTTGACCCAAATAAGTAACTTCATTTTCTAAGTAGGAAACATTCCCATTGATTCTAAAATTAACTTCTCCGTATTTTTTGTTGAATCCTAATTCTAACTCAACTCCACGATTTTCCATATCTGCCACGTTACCAAGAGGGTTAGCTGGTGCTCCCAAAAATCCAGGTATTTCAACACTTTGCAAAATTCCGGCTGTTACTTTTTTAAATACCTCTACAGTCATTGTCAAATCATTAAACCATCTTGTGTCGATACCAATATTGGTTTGAGTAGTTTCTTCCCATTTTAAATCTGGATTAGAAGGAGCGTCAGGACTAGAACCTATTTGCATAGCGCCATCTGTACCAAATGCATAATTTCTACCTCCGGAAATAGTGGACAAATAACCAAAGTCTCCGATGGCATCATTTCCAGTAACCCCGTATCCGGCTCTAACCTTCAAGGTGTTCAAGACAGGACTCTCTTTCCAAAAACCTTCTTTTGTAACTACCCATCCCGCTGAAAAAGCTGGAAAAACTCCATATTTGTTATTGGTACCAAATCTTGAAGAACCGTCACGACGAATAATTCCGGTTAACAAATATTTTTCTTTATAATCATAATTTAATCTTGAAAATAAAGAAGATAATTTGTGTTGATCATTGTCATAGGCAGAAGAACTCTTATTCTCTTGTGTAATATCAAAATTAAACGAGGCTTCTCTATAATCAGATGTTGGCAAGCCTTTGTAAGTTACGTTAGATCCATAAGCATCATTATCAACATAAACTCCAGTTCCTGCTAATATTGTAAAATTATGATCTCCTATTTCTCTGTTATAAGAAATTATATTTTCATTATTCCAACCAAAACCTCTGTTTATTGATCTACTAAGAGTGTTTTTTTCATTAATATTATTACCATTCAGGTAGTAAATAGGTGTAAAACTTTCATTACCCCAATAACTCAATTTAGCTCCTATGGTAGATCTAAATTTTAATCCTTTGATAGGTGTTATTTCAAGGAATGCGTTACCAATTAAATCATCGGACCAGTCAAAATTTCCTAATCTTGTTTTAGTGTAAGCTAATGGATTCGTCATATTATTTTGAACCATAGTTGAAATTCCATAAGGATTACCATTCTCATCTCTAATAAGATCCGTTCTTCCTAAATAAGGAATATCATTTAATTTAAAAGGATCTGTTTCTACCAATGGAGTTAATGGATCCAAATGAATAGCAGAACTCAAAGGGCCACCTTGCTCTGCATTTGTGTTTCCGATACCATTAAAATTTTGATGTGTAAACCCTAATGTTTGACCAATTGTGAATATTTTAGACAATTTATGGGTCGAATTTAAACGCATACTCTTTTTGTTAAAACTCGAAATATCCGGAGTTACGATACCTTCTTGATCTTGAATACCAAAAGAGGCGTAAAAAGTAGAAACATCATTACCGCCACTGAAACTTATTTCGTGAGAATAACGCATGGCACTGTTAGTAAAAATAGCTTTTTGCCAATCTGTTCCAACTCCTAAAGTAGACAAGTTGGGATAAATAACATTACCGCCACCGTTTACAGATTGCTCATTCATCAAAGCACCATATTGTGTAGCATTTAACAAGTTAAGAACTTTCGCTGGACTTGATACTCCTGAAAATCCTGAATAATTGACACTTATTTTGCCTGATTTCCCTTTTTTAGTAGTCACCAAAATAACACCACCTGCAGATCTGGAACCATAAATCGCTAATGAAGCAGCGTCTTTCAGCACCTCAATAGACTCTATATCGGATTGATTCAAAAAGCCTATTCCTGAATTATCTACGATAATACCGTCAACAACCCATAACGGATTATTTCCTGCTTCCGAAAAAGTAGTAATCCCTCTAACTCGTATTGTTGCTGCGGAACCTGGTTGTCCTGCATTGGCAGCAATACTTACACCGGAAACTCTCCCTTGCAATGCTTGCTCAATACGACCATTTGGAACATTTTCAAGATCTTTTGCTTTTACACTCGAAATTGCTCCAGTTGTAACACTTTTCTTTTGGGTACCATACCCCACCACAACAACTTCGTTGAGTTCTTGTGATTGAGTTTTCATTTTTACCACAATTTGGGTTCTTTCGTTTATAGGTTCCTGAACGGAAGTATAACCTATAAAACTAATTGTCAAAGTACCATTGGCTGGAGCTTTAATTACAAAATTCCCATCAAAGTCCGAAGTAGTTGCTTTGGAGGTTCCTTTAATTAAAATTGTTGCTCCGGGAATGGACATTCCACTTTCATCATTCACTTTACCCTTTACAGTTACATCTTGTGCCTGACCGTAAATTGAAAATAAGAGAGATGAAAGACAAAAAATAAATAATTTTGTTAATTTCATTTTCTAAAAATTTTTGGTTAATTAATTAGTAATTTGATACAATAGTATAACACTTTTTTGATTATCCATATCGAAAAATCATTACAAAAACAATACAAAGTTCTTTTTTAGACTTTACAAAAACTGAACAAATAATTTTTAAAATACTGTTATTCATTATTTTAAAAATAAATAAATGTTATTAACGAAAACGTTTTTTAAAAAATAGAACCCAACATTCCTATAAATCCCTTACTTTAGCTTTTGAAATAAGATTTTAAACAAAAAAACACGTTTAAATCGCTTGTTGTGTGGAGAAAACCGTTTTCTACTACTAGTCAAATCATTAGATTTTAAATTTATGATGCGTCATTTAAAATTCAACATTGTACTATTTGTCTTGTTTTCCAGCTCTCTTTTGGGACAGATAAAAAACATCGGACTTCCTGAAATAAGAAATTTCAAAAGAACCGATTATAAAGGTGGAACTCAAAACTGGAATATTGACCAAGATAAAAACGGAAATTTATATTTTGCCAACAACAATGGCTTATTCCAATTTGATGGCTCAACTTGGCGTAAGTATACCTTGCCCAATTCTCCCGATACTCGCTGTGTAAAAATCGATCCTTCTGGTAAAATTTTTGTTGGTGGCTACAGCGAATTTGGTTATTTCAAAACAAATGAGAAAGGAAAACTTGAATATGTTTCCTTATCAAAAATGGTAAACAAGCAAAAAATAATAGATTTCATTTGGAAAATCCATCTGTTTAAAAACGAAGTTGTTTTTCAATCATTTGCAAGAATTTATATTTACAAAAACAACAAATTAAAAATAGTAGACGCTCCAAAACGATTCCAATTTTCCTTTCAGGTAAAAAACCATCTTTATTTACAAGATATGTCAGCCGGAATTGTCGAATATAAAAATGGTAAACTCTACCCACTAAAGGGAACAAGCCTTTTTAATACTACCGAAATTTGGGCCATGTTTCCTTTACCCAATAACAAATTGCTTATTGCCACACTCAACAAAGGTCTTTATGTATATGATAATAATGAAGTATCCCCTTGGAATACTGAAGCGAATACTTTCATCAAAAAAAATAGTTCATTAGGAGGAATCGCCATCAAAGACAAATTCATTGTGTTAAATTCTGTACTGAATGGTATTATTATTTCTGATACCAATGGTAAAATCATACAACATATTAATCACAAAAAGGGACTACAAAACAACACCGTTTTAACCTCTTTTTTAGACAAAAAAAACAATCTCTGGTTAGGTCTTGACAACGGAATTGCTTTTATAAACGAAAACTCGCCTTTTACCTACTTTGGTTTTAGTTATGACATTAGTACTGTTTATGCATCAGTAGTTTACAAAGGAAATCTGTATGTTGCCACCAATCAAGGTGTTTTTTATCACGCTTGGAATACTCCTTTCCGAGAAGAAAATTTTTCTTTAATAGAAGGCACTACTGGTCAGGCTTGGAATATTCAGGTTATCGATGGTCAATTAATTTGTGGCAACAACAATGGTGCTATGATAATAGAAAGTACTCATTCTGTTAAAACTCTTGATAACAGAGGATATTTTGGTTTCAAAAAAATCCCAAACTATCCTAATCACATTATTGGGTCTAACTATAATGGTTTTGCCGTTTTTGAAAAAGGACCCAATGGTTTGGAATTCAAAAATCAAATTGCTGGTTTTGAAAAACCTTCGAGTTCTTTCGAAATGGACAACTCCTATTTGTGGTTCAAAAAAGATAACTTAATATACCAAATGGAAATTTCCAGTGATTTGAAAAAATTCGTCACAATAAAAACGCACTCAAACCTTTCGACTACGGATAAAGGCATTGGAAGTATTCAAACTTTAAATAAAAGTGTTTCGTTTCAAACGAATAATCATTTCTATAAATATTCTCAAGATCAGGATTTGTTTTTTGAGGATAAAAAAACAACAAACTTATTCAAAGACTGTCCAAAAATATATTCTTTAAGACAGGATTCAGCAGGAAATATCTGGTATGTATTCAAAGAATCAATAGGAATGCTATTAAAAACAGACTCTGGCAAATACAAGAATGTTATTGCACCTTTTTCAAATTTAACAGGTAATTTAGTTGCCAATTACACGTCTATTAATACCATTGACCCAAGGAATATTTTTATTGGCCTAACCGATGGATTAGCACATTATGATTCTAAACTTTTGAATAATTCAGTTGATAAACCCGCTGCGTTCATAAGGAGTTTTTCATTCCCTGGCGACACCTTACTATTTGGAAATGACTCCAAGAAAATTAGAAAACAAACAATCCCATACAAATCCAACCGGGTGAAATTTACGTTTTCTTCTCCCAGCTATGAAAATCTTGAAAACATAGAATATTCATATCAATTGGTTGGTTTTGACGACAGGTGGAGCAATTGGTCTCCGATTGCTATGAAAGAATACACCAATTTAAGAGAAGGCGACTATAAAATGAAAGTTAAGGTTCGAAATAGTCACGGAAAACAATCTGATGAAGCACATACTTTATTTACTATTTCGCCTCCTTGGTACCGGCATTTTATTGCTTATATTTTTTACCTCATTTTGATTTTGACAACATTTTATTACATTCGAAAAAGAATTAAAATGAAGATTCGCCAAAATAAACATTATGAAACTATTGAGCAAAGAAGACTTTACCTGGAAAAGGAAAAAGAAATTAGACAGGAACAATATAAATTGGAAAAAGAAATTGAAAAATTAAAAAATGACAAGTTAAAAACAAAAATTTTAGCAAAAGACAAAGAACTGGTTACTAATTCTTTACAAGTTGTAAAGAAAAACAAAGTCTTGAACGGAATTATCCACAAACTAAAAGATATTAATGTAGAATCATTTGATGAATCCACAAAATTTCAATTCAGTAAACTCAACAAAAGCATTGTAAGAGAGGTTAATACTGACAAAAGCTGGAAAGATCTTGAAAAACACATCAAGAATGTTCATTTCGATTTCCTAAAAAAATTAAAAGAAAAACATCCGACTATTTCCCCAAGAGAATTAGATCTTTCTACCTATTTACTTATGAATATGTCAACAAAAGAAATTGCAGAAATTATGAACATTTCGAGCGGAGGTGTGGAAGTGTCTCGTTACCGTTTGCGCAAAAAATTAGGTCTCAATAAAAAGGAAAATCTAACAGGATATTTAATGAATATTTAAAAATGGGCTTATATCAAAAACATAAGTATGATATAAAAACACTGCACATTCTCCTCAAAAATTGAAGATAGTTTACCTCTTAAAAAATTTAAACTATTAGATATTTAACTAATGTATTTTAATTAAAACACATACTTGACCCGATTTATTATAGCCACAATTCTCTGAAAGATTTGTTTTTATCATAATCATTGGCTTGTTTTTCGATATTGAAATACCGATGACCACGAGGATCATTCCCGACTCCGGCCAAGTAAGCCCAATTGCCCCAATTGCTGCAAACGTCATAATCGATTAAGGATTCTTCAAAATAGGCAGCGCCCAATCGCCAATCCATATTCAATTCATTGCAAAAAAAGCTGGCTACGTTTTGGCGTCCGCGATTGCTCATAAAACCAGTTTGTTTCAATTCGAGCATATTGGCATTTATAAAATCAGAGTTGGTTGTACCATTTATCCATTGGAAAATAAATTTTTCGTTCAATAACTTTGAATTGACTTTCTCGGTTTTGATTCCTGAATACAAGAAAAATTTGGTTTGGTGTTTTTTGAACATAAACCGGAAAAAATCACGCCACAACAATTCAAAAACTAACCAATAGGTGGAATTATTGGCGCCAAATTGCTTTTCATATTTTTTGACTTCGGTGTAAATAAAACGAGGAGAAATACATCCCATTGCCAACCAAGCTGAGAATTTTGAGGAATAATCCGCGCCAATCATTGCGTTTCGAGTTTCTTTATAATTAGACAAACTTTTTGTTTCATAAAAATAATGATTCAAACGATGTATAGCTTCGGTTTCGCCGCCTTTGAATTGGATTACAGCACGAGAATCGATTGATGAAAAAACCAATCCCAAATCTTCCAAAGTTGGTAATTCCATATTTGGAATTTCAGGCGAATTGATTTCTGTTGGCTTGTCGAATGGCTTTCTAATTACAGCATCTTTCTCTGTTTTTTTTCTAAAATTTGTAAACACATCTGGAATGTCTTTTATCGAAAAAGGCAAATCTTCTGCGTGATACAATGTGCTTGTGCTAAAAGTTTCTAATTCGCAACGCAATTTAAACAACTCGGCTTGTACTAATTTTTCGATTTGTTTTTCTTCGAAAGCCACTTCGCGTTTCGCAAAAACTTTTTGAACTTTGTATTCGTTTACTATCCTCGGAATTTCTATCTCTGGTTTTCCTCTCAGAATTACTAAACCTGAACCCAGCTTTCGTAGATTTTTATCTAAATCTTCTAACGATTCTAATAAAAATTGCGCTCTGAAATTGCCTGTTTTTTTAAATCCATAAACAGTGGTTTCAAAATGAGAATCGTCAAAACAATACACCGGAATTACTTGTTCGCCTTGCGCAATGGCTTTCATTAAGGGTTCATTATCTTCTAATCGTAAATCGGTTTTAAACCAAACTATGGAGGTTTTCATAAATCATTTATATTTTTCAAATAATAATCGGCTTGTTGCAACAATTCGGCTTTAGCTTCGGGTTGCATTTTTCGCCAAACATTGTACATCATCCCGATTCGTGGATTTTTACCTAATTTATCCTCGTTTTTGTCGTAAAAATTCCAATACAAACTATTGAATGGACAGGCTTTATCGCCTGTTTTTAACGCTTTTTTATAATAACACGAACTGCAATAATGACTCATTTTGTCAATGTACGAAGCCGAACTTACATACGGTTTTGTACCTACAATTCCGCCATCAGCAAACTGGCTCATTCCGCGTGTGTTCGTAATTTCGACCCATTCGATAGCGTCAATATAAATTCCCAAATACCAAGCATCGACTTCATCGGGATGAATTCCGGCTAAAAGTGCAAAATTTCCAGTAATCATCAATCGTTGAATGTGATGTGCATACCCATAATTCAAAGATTGATTGATGGCATCTTTCAGGCAATTCATTTTGGTTTTTCCTGTCCAAAACCACTCGGGTAATTTATTTTCGTGGTTGAAATAATTCAACGTAACATATTCGGGCATTTTGTTCCAATAAATCCCTCGCATATATTCTCTCCAGCCAATTATTTGTCTGACAAAACCTTCGAGCTGATTGTATTCGATTTCGTCAGGGCGATTTTCCCATTCTTGAATAGCTCTATTAATGACTTCCAATGGGGAAATTAATTTACAATTCATCGAAAAGGAAATTCTGGAATGATACAAAGACCATTCGTTTGGCGTCATCGCATCTTGATAACTTCCAAAAAGCGACAAACATTCCGTAGCAAAAAACTCTAATAATTCCTGTGATTGTTTTCGGTTTATAGGCCAAACAAAGTTTTTAGCATCGATGTTTCCAATGGTTTTAATGTTGGTTTTATTAATTTCAGCAATAATTTCTGAGACATCATTATTAAAAACTAAGGGCGGAGTTGGTTTATGAGCTGCCGGTAATTTTTTGCGATTTTCGCCGTCATAATTCCATTTTCCTGTGAGCGGTTTGTCGCCTTGCATCAAAATGTTATGCTTTTTTCGCATCATGTGATAGAAACTTTCCATCAGAAAAGTTTTTTTTCCTTCGAAAAAATCGCCCAATTCTTCTCTGGAACTCATAAAATGTTCTGAATCCGTAACCGATGTTGAAATAGCAAGCGTTTGGCAAAAATTCTTCAGCAACTCGTCCAAGCGGTATTCGTCGGGCAATTGGTATTCGAAATTTGTAAATCCTTCCTTTTCCATTAACTGTTGAATGTTTTTATCAAAGGATTGTAAATTATTGTCATCATTCAAATGAAAATAAATAACGTTATGATTTTTTGCTTCTAATTCCTTTGCAAAATTTTGCATAGCCGAGAAGAAACCCACAATTTTTTGGATGTGATGTGTGGCATAATCCGTTTCGGAACGAATTTCCATCAAAACATAAGTAACAGAATCATCAACGGTTTGATACCAAGAATGATTTATATTTAATTGATCGCCGAGAATTAATCTTAGAGTTTTTTTCATTTTATTTTTTTTGCCGCAGATTCACAGATTTTAAAATCAGATAAATCATTCAATCAGTGGCTATATTTTTATTTATTACTTCTGCATTTATCGCTACAATATTTTACTTCGTCCCAGACTTTTTCCCATTTTTTTCGCCAAGCGAAAGGTTTTTGGCAAACGACGCAAATTTTAGTGGGTAGGTTTTGTTTTTTAACACCTTTCATTCACTATAGGTTTAGTCTCGTTCTTTTCCATTCTATCGCAACTGCTGAACCATCAGCAATGAAAACGGCTTCGGGTTTTGTCTGGTTCAAAACTGCAAATGATTTCCCGTACATCGCCTCAAAATCACATTCAATTTGATAATCCAAAACCTCACTTACATTCCAACTGGGATGCTGCAATTTGTATTCTTCGGTTTTATTATCGACAGTTATGGTGTAACCAAAATAGTGCTCGTAGATAAAACTTTCTAAAGAATGTCGCTTCATCTTTTCAGATTTGGTCGATGCTGTTACGGCAATGGAATTCCATTTTTTATTTAACAACCATTCGAATTTTACTTTCTTTGAAGATTTCTCAGTAGTAATTTCGTGTTTTGTTGGCACGACCGTATAATGTTCGTTGTATAATTTATTGGCAACCCAAGCAACAATTGGATAAGGAATGGTTTCGTTAATAAAAACTACACCTCGCTTTGTGCTACCATTTTCTTCAGTTCGCTTCACGTAAAACCGCAAATTGATTTCTTCAAAATTGCCAAAAAACGGAATAGGAATATTGAATAATTTGGTGTTTTTGAACATAAAACCTACCAGACTGATGTAGCATTTTCCGTTAAATAAATCCAATTCAACCCCTTTGGGCAAAAAAGGAATTAAGATTTTAGGATCAATTTCATAATTGGCCATAATGATGTTTTCCCAATTTGCCTTTAAAAATACAGCCATTATTTAAGTTGTTTTTTTTGTTTTAATCGATTTTGTTTTTGAATTCGGATTGCTCACGTGTTTTTTCAAAATTCTTTTTCCTTCTTCTTTCACTTCATCTTTTTTGCGGAAACTCCACACAATATCGCTGGCAAATTTTCTCGTTTCTTCAATGTTTACTATCGGTGCGGGATAATCTTCTCCAATTTTGCAATTGTAAAACTGCTGTTCCATTTCGTTCATTTTCCAAGGTTCGTGCAATAAATTAATTGGAACTTCGGCCAATTCCGGAATCCATTGTTTAATGAAAATCCCTTCGGAATCGTGCTCTTCAGAATTTTTTATGGGATTGTAAATTCGGATGGTGTTGATGCCGGTTGTACCCGATTGCATTTGGATTTGGGGATAATGAATGCCAGGTTCATAATCTAAAAATTGTCTTGCAAGAAAATGCAATTCGCGCCAATCTTGCCATAAATTGAACGTAAAAAATGAAACGACCATCGCTCTCATTCTAAAATTGATATAACCCGTGGCTACCAAACATCGCATACAAGCATCGACAATTGGAACGCCAGTTTTCCCTTCTTGCCAGGCTTTTATGTAGGTTTCGTTTTTGGGTTTCACCAATACATCATAAGCCCGATTCACATTTTCGAATTCCATTCGACATTCGTCTTCAAATTTTTGAATAAAATGGCAGTGCCAATGCAAGCGGGACACAAAATTGAGAATCGCCCGTTTGTTTTTGGACGTTTCATAAAACTGATTGGTATATTGATACACCATTCGCATACTGATGTTTCCGTAAGTCAAATAAGGTGACAATCTACTGCACCCTTTGCGGCTCAAGGCGGGTTTCGAAATGTGTTTGCTGTAATTGACATAACGCTCTTTGACAAAACTATCCAAATACCGCCAAGCTAGATTTTCGCCACCTTGCTGAAAATTTTTGTTGGGTGTTGTGATTTCAATTGCGAGGTTTTCGCCTTTTATTTGAGCATAAAAATCATTGTTTAGTGAAACCAAATTCAAATCGGTTTCTTTCATTATTTTTGGATTGGCGCGCATCACGTTTTCCCAACGTTTGTCCCAATCTTGTCTGGATTTGAGTTTCCTGATTACGCCGTGCATTTGAAATTCCTTCCATTCGATATTGTTTTTCTGAAAAAATTCCTGAACAGCAATATCGCGGTCGTAGGTAATTTTGTTGCCTATTTCTTGATGAGAGAAAACAGTTTTGATGTCATAATTTTCCAGTAATGCTGAAAAAATGGGTTGTATTTCACTTTGAAAAATATAGATTTTTGCGTCAATGACGTTGAGTTTTTTTTGCAAATCTTGCAATGATTCGTATACAAAACGCCAATGCCTCGTATCGGAATCATCATAATGCATCACCGAGGGTTCAAAAAAATAAACCAATAACAATGGCAAACCAGAATGATGTGCGTTGAAAAAAGCTTCGTTATCTGTAAAACGCAAGTCTCGCTTAAACCAAACAATATTGATGGAAGTTTTATTCAAAGTTTATAATGTGTAATAATTGCTAGATTGGATTTTAAATTAATCCCAATTTATTGCGTTTTTAGAAAACCTGTCATTCGGTTCCAATTTGATCCACTTTTTATCACTATTGAGTTTAAAAGTGGCAATATGTTCTTTGTTCCATTCGGTTGGACCAATCAATGACAGAAAATGAACACCGTCGTCACCGGTATATAAATGGTAGATTTCGCCAATAACGGGTTCAAATGAAAACTTAGCATTGTAAACCAAATCGTTCCATTCGTATTCCTCCATTAATTTTTTGTAGTGTTGTTTGAGTTCATTGAACTTGTTTTCGAACTCTTTGTTTACTTGATGAATTCCTCTCGTTTTCCAAGCAACGACATCTTCCGTTTTGATGGCAGGCGCTCCTACATTTGTTGCATAAGGCAATATACTGGCATTGTATCCGTCTTGGTCAGAAAATACAATATTGTCCGGTTTTTCATTTTTCATTTTTGTAAAAATTACATTTGATTTATGGAAATAGATACAGATTTGAGTTAAAATTATTTTGTTTAACAAAAATTAATAAATATTAAACAAAGATATAAAACATAAAGCAGAATAAATGCTTTAATCAAAAAAAAATACTGACAAAAGACAATTTATGTAAATGAAGTGTTTTCCTAAAAATAATAAACCTCGCCCATTTTAAAAAATTGGCGAGGTTTAAATTCAAGTCGATTCAACTCCAAACTCGGATTTCTTTGGTAATAGTAGAATTTGTAGATAAAAATTAAGTTAGAATAGTTTTTACTCTAATACATTTTCGAAATCTCTGAGCAAACAAACTCCAAAAACCGTTCATCTTCTTCCGTAAACGGATTGAGAACGTGACTGTCAATGTCTATTTGTCCAATGTTTTCTCCATTTACAAATAAAGGGACCACAATTTCGGATTTAACGGTGAAGCTACAAGCAATATAATTATCCTGCGCAGCCACATCTGGAACGACAAAATTAGCATTTGAAACCGCTACTTGTCCGCAAATTCCTTTCCCGAAAGGAATTACGGTATGGTCGGTTTCGGCACCAACATAAGGACCAAGATGCAAGGTTTTGGTCTCTTGATTGGCAAAATAAAAACCAACCCAATTGTAGTAATTAACAGAATGGCTGAGAAGTTCACAGATTTTTAGGAGTTTTTCTTCTTTAGAAATATTGGAATTTGAAGTAATTTCGGTTACTTTTGGTTTTAATTCTTCGAAAGTCATAATCATTTATTTTTTGTAAAAGTATTTAAATACGGCTGTTTAATTTTATATAAATTTGTTAAAAAGTTAATTTTGAAAAAATATTTTATTCTCTATAAGCCATTTTTGCTGTTTTTAGGCA
>DAORUG010000058.1:0-16998 GCA_035433125.1 Flavobacterium sp. | reverse complement strand
AGCAAATAGTTACGAACAAATATGTAATAATAAAAAGATACTATTTTCAAAAAAAAGTCAAAATAGTTTTTGAAAATTAAAAAAATAAAATATCATGAAACTGGTAAAACAAATGTTAAAATTAATGCAAAAAAAACTGCCAATAAGTGACAGTTTTAATTTACTAAGTAGAAAGTAATATTGATTAATCATGTTGCTTTCCTTCGACCACTCTAAAAATATGCAAAAGAGAGGGAAACAAAGCATCCATAGATTCCTGAGCTCCTTTGGTTGAACCCGGCAAAGTCATAATCAGTGTTTTGCCTTTCATTCCGGCAACACCTCGCGATAACATTGAAAAAGGAGTGCGATCTTGACCATAGTTACGAGCTGCTTCCATAATCCCGGGGATTTCTCTATCTAAAAGCGGTTTAATGGCTTCTGGTGAATTATCTCTTGGCGAAAGCCCTGTTCCTCCGGTTAAGATAATAAGGTCTATATTTTGAGTATATAATTCTAAAACTTTTTCTTGAATGCCAAAAGTATCATCCGAAATAATCGAATAATCACTAATTTCAACTTTACAGGATTCTAATTTTTGAATAATGGCTTTTCCTGCAAAGTCCGTTTTTTTGCCTGCCGAAATACTATCGGAACATACAATGACGGCCGCTTTCAAATCGGTGCGGAATTTATCAGTGAAATCAGATTTGCCTCCTTTTTTCTCCAACAATTTGATAGAATGTATTTCGATTCCTTTATCTATAGGTTTCAGCATATCATACATCGTCAGTGCTACGACCGAGGCGCCGTGCATGGCCTCTACCTCTACTCCTGTTTTGTAAATGGTATGCACTTCGATTTCGATACTAATTTCCAACTCGTTTATAGTATATCGAACCGCCGTAAATTCAACGGGAATGGGATGGCAATCCGGAATCATATCGCTGGTGCGTTTTACGGCAAAGAGTCCGGCGGTTTTGGCCATTTCGAAAACATCTCCTTTTGGAACAGTTTTATTGACAATAGCATCAATAGTTTCTTTTTTACTGACTTTTACAATGGCTTGCGCTTTGGCAATGCGAAGGGTGCTTGATTTGAATGTTATATTGACCATTTAGATTATAGGTTTAGATTTGATTTTCTTTCCAGACATACGAATCATCTTCAAAAATTTCTTTTCCCCAGATGGGTGTCATCGCTTTTATTTGTTCTACAATATCCTGACAAGCTTCGAAAGCTACTTTGCGGTGTTTGGATGAAACAAAGACAAACAGGCATATCTCGCCTGCTTTAACAACTCCAAGGCTGTGATAAATGTGCATACACACTAAATTGTATTTGGCAAAAGCTGCTTCGCGAATCTCGTGGAAAAGTTCGCCCGCCATTTCTTGATAGGCTTCGTAATTAATGGCAACCACAGTTTTATCATCAATTATGTCGCTTCGGACTTGTCCCAAAAAAATATCGTGTGCTCCAATATCGGTTTTTGTACTGTGTTTGGCAATGCTATTGGCAATAAAATCGGATGTTATTGGTCCATTTACAAATACATTATGTCGTTTTTTTTCTTTCATTATAAGTTGGTTTTTATCTTGATTTTTTCCAGTTTTCGATTCCTCCTGCTAAACTATAAGCCTTACAATCAGGAAATTTCTCTTTAAGTATTTTTATTGCATTTAGACTGCGTTGACCTGATTTGCAAAAAACCACTATTTTATTTTCTGTTGGAATGGTTGAAACCCAATTTTCAAATTCACTCAATGGGATTAATGTAAAAGGAAATTCGTCTACGAAAGGAAGTTCCCCTTTTTCACGAACATCGATTATGGTGATTTTTTCTTTTGTTCTAAGACTGTCAAATTCATCCACAGAAAGGGTTGCAACATCTAAATTGGAGTTGCAAAACCAATTGTAATCATAATTCAAAAAGGCTGTTTTGTTTTTTGGATAATCAATAGAAGAATTTGCATTTGCAACAATTTCAAAATCGTAAAAGGTATTTTCTAAGGCGTTATACGAAATTATTTTATTAGCCAATGGTTTGCCAATACCTGTAATGATTTTCAAAGCTTCGGTGGCTTGCATTGTTCCAATTATTCCTGGAATTACACCCAAAACACCTACTTCATTACACGAAATTGCAGATGCCAAATCGGGTGGTTTTTGAAATAAATCACGGTAATTGGTTTTACTTTTTGTCGTTTCATCTGCCAAATTAAAAACCCCTATTTGACCTTCAAAACGCAAAACAGCGCCATAAATCAGAGGTTTGTCAAGAAGTACACAAGCATCATTAATAAGGTAGCGTGTGGCGAAATTATCGGAACCATCTATAATTAAATCGTAGTTTTCCAGAATTTCAAGCGCATTTTTATTGGTAATTTGAACATTATAGGATTCCATTTTAATTTCTGGATTGAGTGCTTCTAATTTTTTGGCTGCCGTGATTGCTTTTGATTGACCAATATCATCAACTGTATAGAGAATTTGACGTTGTAGATTTGACATTTCGATTATATCAAAATCGACAATCCCAATCGTTCCCACTCCAGCGGCAACAAGGTATTGCAAGGCAGGACTACCCAAACCACCTGCGCCAATAATCAGCACTTTTGCTTTTGCAATTTTGTCCTGACCCATTTGCCCAATTTCCTTGAGTTGAATTTGTCGTTGGTATCTATTATTATCTAAATTCATATCATTAAATATTATCCTCCCGAAAATGGTGGAAGCAGCGCAATTGTATCTTTATCAGTGATTGCGGTATTCTCTTGAATCACTTTTTTGTTTACGGCAATCGAATAGTTTGTTTTTACCAAAGCAGGGAATTGTTCCTCCAAGTTTTTTATCAAAATATTGGTGTCTTTTATTCCAGTCATTTTCCAAGTTGATTTGCCTGTAATTTCGGCAATTTGTCCAAAGGCAAGTAGGTTTATTTCCATTTTAAATTCGGTTTAATGCGTTGTTAAAATCTTCCTTAGTATTGATGTTTTTAAAAAAAGAGGCTGCGAAAATTTCGTTGTTTTCAATTGGAATAATTTTCAACTTGAAGTACGAAACCATTTCTTGTAATTTCACCTTTTTTTGATGAATGAGTTGCACCCAAACGGCTTCGCAATCTTTAGCATATAGTCCAAATAAGGGTTCTAATTTTCCTTGATTTTCCAATAAAACAATTTGGTTTTCATCCGCATTCTTTACTATAAATGCAATCGCTTCTTGAGTTACAAAAGGCATATCGCAGCTCACCATAAAATTCAATTTGGCTTCCGAATGATCTAAAGCAGTATAAATGCCGCCAGCAGGTCCAATATCTTTGATCAAATCGGGAATAACTTCCAATCCAAATTTTTCGTATTCGGGATTATTAGAAACAATAACTAATTTGTCAAAAATGGGCTGCATTTGCTCGATAACATATTGAATCATTGCCTTTTCTTCAAAGAGAAGTAAGCCTTTATCAGCGCCCATTCTGGAGCTTTTGCCACCAGCCAAAATATATCCGTTTGTGTTTTTTATTTTGGTATCCATCATCAGGTAAAAATTAATTTTATGGAAGCGAGAAGCAATACCACTGCCAATATTTTGTTCAAAAAGGCATTATTAAATTTTTTGGCACCAAAATAAGAACCTGCAATTCCACCTATCAATGCCAGGCCAATCATCCATCCCATTTCTGTTTTAAATTCGAAACCTTTGGTAAAAAGTCCTGCAAAACCAGCAATGGAGTTGACAAAAATGAACAAGGCCGAAACTGCGGCCGTTTTTTTCATATCGGCCCAATGCATCAGTAAAATGATTGGGCTTAAAATAATGCCGCCGCCTATTCCTATCATTCCTGAAAACAAGCCGATGATTGCTCCAATCAAAAGTGCAAGGAAGACGTTTTGTTTCACATCGAATGTTGCCGTTTTGAATTGAATCCCCAATAATCTTACTACCGAAAAAAGTAAAAGTACCGCTAGTATTTTTTTATACAATCCCACATCGACAGTAATCATTCCACCGATAAAAGCCGCTGGAAAAGAAGCCAAAGCATAAGGCCAAAACAAATTCCATTTGAAAAAACCAGCACGATAATATTGAACAAATGCTATTAAGGAAACAAAAATATTGAGCAACAAAGCCGTAGGCCGCATGGTTTCCGGAGCAAATGAAAAGAAGGCCATTAACGCCAAATAGCCACTTGCTCCGCCGTGTCCCACCGAAGAGTAGAGAAAAGCAACGAGCACCAACAACACATAAAATAGAATCTCTAAGTACATCTTTTAAATAGTTTTGCAGATTTGTTCCTTAAATTCTTCGAAAGCAGCATTTAATTTGATGTAACACGCAATCAGCTCCTCACCTTCTTTTGTAACCACAGTACCGCCACCACTAGAACCACCCGTGTTTTTTAATACCAAAGGAGCGTCTGAAATAGCGTTCATTTTTTTGATCATTTCCCAAGCGTGTCGGTAGGAAATTTGCATTTCAGTTGCCGCTGCTTTGATAGAACCCGTTTCTTTGATTTTTTCTAACAATTGTTTTTTGCCCATTCCCATCAAATGACCTTTGTCGTTTTCTATCGAAAGATGTCCTTTGATTATTAAATTTTTCATATTTTAAATTTAAAATAGTAATTCTATTCAGCCAATCAATAATTTTCAATTTCCTCCAGCTTTAGCTGGAGGAATTAGGTAATAAATACGCATTGGCTTTAGCCAAAAACAATGCTATTTTGGCTAAAGCCATATTAATCGTCAAAATTTTATTCCTCCAGCTAAAGCTGGAGGCTATTGATGTTTACGAAAGAAGGTACAAAATCTTTACAAAATCATTCGAACATTGACTAAATCTCCTTTTTGGAAAACCTCTTTATCTTCATCAAATGTTATCAAGCAATCCGCCACAGCAAAAGAATTCAGCTTGTAACTCTCTTGATTGTTCAAAACCGTCACGTCTCGTTCTCCTATTTTTCCTTTCAGAAAAAAAGTCAATCCCGCTTTTTTATTAAAATCTTCTGCCAATGGAAGCAACATCGTTTTGAAATATTCTTTCTGTGTAAAATTGCTGATAGCTTGAGCCACATATTCATAAAAACAGCTCATCACCGCCGCAGGATTTCCTGGCAAAGCAAATACCAAAGTTTGGTTGTGACGCCCAAAATAAAAGGGTTTTCCTGGCTTTTGTTTGATTTTATGGAATATTTTTTGCACCCCACATTTCTCTAATGAAGCGGGAACCAAATCATAATCGCCCACCGAAACACCGCCAGTAAGAATCAAAATATCGGAAGTTAATTGATTGGAAATGGCTTGTTCAATTTCTGCCTCAACATCATCGACAACTTCCACAGAAACTGGATTTATGCCTAATTGTTGCAATGCCGCAATTAAACCAATAGAGTTGGATTCGAAAATTTTTCCTTCGGTAATCGTGTCTTCGGCTTTTGCCAATTCTTTGCCCGTTACTATAATACTAACAGTTGGTTTCGAAAAAACATTTACTTTGTTGATTCCAATTCCAGCTAAAAATGAAATGGCAACTGGGGACAATAACTGTCTTTCTTGGAGTGCTAATTCTCCCTTTTTAGTTTGTGAACCTTGAGGTCGAACATTGGCGCCTTTGACCAAAAAAGTATCAAGAATTTCAATGGTGTTTCCATCGCGATTGATTTTTTCCTGCATCACCACAGTATCAGTTCCCGGTGGAATTGGGGCACCTGTGAAAATCCGTACCGCTTGATTGGCAAGGACTTCTAAATTGGAATAATTACCAGTTTGTATTTCGCCAATAACTGTTAAATTGCTTTTTTTGTCCCAGTTTTCATAGGAAAAAGCATAACCATCCATAGCCGATTGATGAAAGGGTGGTGTGTCCATAACTGCATAAATAGGTTCCGCCAAAATACTTCCATTGGCTTCGAGCAAGGATACCATTTTTACTTTTAAAGAACAGCAATTTTCGTCGATTAGCTGTTTTGCTTCTTTTACATTTATCATTTTTATATTTATTTCCGATATGCCAAAAAAGGAATAACGGTGTTTAAAAAAAAGGTTTATCCTCCTATGTTTATCCTCCTATGTTTATCATACTTCTGTTGTCAATTTTTGCAGCGTCAATATTTTTATAATCGCCTTCAAATTGTCCGCCCAAAGCTTCGGCTTTACTTGCTACACATTGTTTTATTATAGGTACAATATCTTCTGAATTTCGTAATGCGGTCAAAATATCGGCTTCGCCTTTTGAAAACAAACAATTTTTCATTTTACCATCGGCGGTGAGTCGCATTCGGTTACAATTCCCGCAAAACGGAGCGCTCATTGTACTGATAACTGCAAAAGTCCCTTCGTGACCAAAGGGTTTGAATTTTTTGGCGGTTTCATTCAAGCCATCTTTCATTCGGATGAAACTGTATTTTGTGGCTGCTACATCCAAAATTTCCTGATAACTAAACACTTTCTGAGTGTTCCATTGGTTTTTATCGAAAGGCATAAACTCAATAAAACGAACGTGAACTGCTTGCTTTTTTGTCCATTCAATAAAATCAAGAATTTCATTATCATTAAAATCACGCATCACAACCGTATTTATTTTTACGTGAAACCCTTCGTCGATAAGTTGTTGAATGTTGTTCCAAACTTTATCGAAAACATTGCGTTTGGTAATCTTAAAAAACTGGTCTTTATCGAGTGTATCCAAACTTACATTAATGGATTTTATTCCTGCTTTTTTAAAAACGTCAATAAAATCATTGGTTCGCAAACCGTTTGTGGTTAAAGTAAGTTCTATTGGATATTTGGAAAGTGCCAATAAAATTTCTGCAACATCTTTTCTAACCAAAGGTTCTCCTCCGGTAAGGCGTATTTTTTTGACTCCTAATTTCACAAATTCTCGGGCGATAGCATCTATTTCATCCACCGTCATCAACTTTGAAGAAGGCATAAACGAGGTATTTTCGTCTGGAATGCAATACTGACATCTGAAATTACAAACATCGGTAAGTGAAATCCGAAGGTAATCGTGTGCTCTTCCAAAATTATCTTTCAACATAATTAATTTTTTTTCTGTTTTTTGCCTATTAGTTAGGCTTCGCAACATTTTGTACGTGAAATATTTCGATTCCAAATTTAAGCTTTTCTATTTAAATTCTTCAGGAGTATTGCTATAATTTAGACATTTTTTTGTTGATTTTTACCAAATTGCATCAAAAGTATTCTTCGGTTCAACTATTTGATAATTTCAGCCTACTCTACTCAAAAAAAACCACGAATTAAATAAATTCACATTTCATAGATTAGTTAATTTCTAAAATAGTTTGTGGGAATTTATATAATTCGTGGCAACAACAAATAACAAAAAAAATTAAATCAACTAAGCATTTTATTTCATACTAAGTTTACCTAGATAATCCCATTCGGCATAAGCTCCTTTGTAGTTTTTTACGTTTTTGAAACCTAAAACATTGGTCATATACGTATAAAGTGTTGCTCCTTTTATTCCTGTTTTGCAATAAAGCAAATACGTTTTTTCGGGAGAAAGTTCGATTCCTGCTAATTTTTTAAATTCATCTGGAGAAATAAAGACATTGGTTCCTGTTTTTACCAAACTTTCATAAGGGATGTTTATCGCTCCTTTTATGTGTCCATTACTGTAGGTGCTCTTTTCATTTCTTACACCATTGAATTCATCTGGCGTGCGAGCATCAATGATTACCACATTAGGATTGCCAATTGCTGATTCAACATAAGCTGCATCGGCATTGATTTCAGGAACTAAATTCACAGTAAACGTTTTTGCTTTTACGGCAGGCACTTCAGAAGTCAGTTTTACTCGTGCATCTCTGAAGGCATTCATTTCTTTGTGTAAAACTTTCACATCTTTGGCACCTAAATATTTAAAAATCCAATACACCAAAGTTGCGTATTTTTGAGTTCCTTCGTCATACACTACGATAGTATCTTCGTTTGAAACACCTTTGTTTCCAAGAATTTTAGCCACATCTTCTAATGGTAACATGGTTCCGTCAATTTTTGGCTCTTTTTCATTTAGAATAACATAAGGAATATTGATGGCTCCTTCGATATGAGATTGAGCATACAATTTATCTTTGCTGGCATCAACAACTACCAAACTAGGTTTTTCTTTTTGCAAAGCGATAAATTCTTTGGCTGTGATAAGGTCTTGGGCAAAAGCGTTGCTCAGACATAAAATAGTTATCAATAAGGAACTGAATAATTTTGTTGCATTCATAGCATTCTATTTTTTAAGTTTTAAAAAAATGTGAGTACTATTAGCTTATAATACTCACATCATAATTTTAGAGTTATTTAATTACGATTTGCATTTGAATTTGCAAAACATCTTGGTATGGAGTTCCGTAAGGAATTGCAGCATCAGCATAATTATATTGATAGTTTACTTGCAATCTGGTCCATTCATTGAAGAAATAATTTATTCCTGTAGTCCATCTTATTGCTGTATTCCCACTGATGCTGTTATCGGGATCGTAAGTTTCATATTTTACTACTGGTTCCAATTTCCATTTTGTTTTGTATAAAGCAGTAAAATAATATCCACTTCTATCGACTGAGCCTTCTAAAGTTGTGACTTCACCACCGCAACCTCCACCTGTAGTATAAGAACCTTCATCTGTTCCTTGAATATATTCGCCTTGAAAAGTAAAATTTTTGTATTTTACTAAAGCATCAAAACCCAATCTGGTACGGCAATCAGGCTCTGTAGCTGTAGTAGAAACTGGGGTGAATTTTCCAGTTTGATAACTTCCTCCTAAAGTGACGTATTTACTTGGCGTAAAAGTTAATCTGGAAATGTAAGTCATATAATTATCGTTCAAAGGTTTGTATTCAATATCGTCACCAATCACATCTCTACCTTCGCCGTTCATTATTGCAAATTGGTAACCTATTACGTTTTTCACTCCTTCTCCCATTTTTATTTTATCGCCCGTTCCTCCTAAGATAGTTATCCCCATATCTCGGATAGGCCCAGCCAATTCATTTACGACCATAGAACGATCTATGGTATATAATTTATGACAACCTTGTACTTGTTCCGCTCCAAAAGGACTTTTAAATTGCCCCACAGCTGCTTTAAAATATTCGCCATAACGATCATAAGAAACATAAGCATCACAGATTCCGAATCCAGCTGCAGGAGCGAACTCCATAATGAAGTAATACGAAAAATCATAAGGAATATTTCCCATCACGCCTAGTCTTGCTCGGTTAAAAAAGTAGCCATTCGTGTCTAAACTAGATGTTCTATCGCCATTTACACCCGTATAAGTGTGCTCGTATTGCGGTTGAATAAATCCCCATAATTTGATGCCATCTCCTTCTCCAGGACTTTCGCAACCTTGTGAATAACTCATTTGAAATGCAAACGCGATTGCAAAAAATAGTATTGTTTTAATTGATTTCATAATACTGTATTTATTTAGTTGTAATAATTTTCGAAAAATAATTTCAAGGACTATTACATTTTTGGGTTTGATTATTTGATTAAATGTTTTTAAGATTAAATAGGAGAAACATAGGTTCCATCGGTTTTATAATACCCAAAGTTGTTGTTCCAAGCACTTAAATCTCCTTGCCAAGTTGATTTTCTAATGGCAACTGAACCATTTTTCATAGTATCCCAAATAATTCCGTTGGCGCCAAAACTTAAACTTTTAGCATTGTCAAAACCTACAACATTCAACCAAGCTGAGGTAATCGAAGAGGTTTGACCAGTGTAACAATAGGTTACCAATGTTGTAGCGGCAGGATTAAATTTGTTCAATCCATCTATTGTCAACCCGTCGGCTACATCAATTCTGTAAGCACTGGTGATATGACCATACGTATCCCAATCCGCTTGACCCCATTTATTATTGATGAAATAATTGGTTGGATTTGCTAAAACATCGGTTTTAGAAACTGTCCAAGCTGTATTGGCTAAAGCAATGGCGATACGAGCTTGAAGGATTTCGGCTCCTGTAGTTTTTCCTGTAGTTAAAACTGGGGATTTAAATGAAGAAACTGCTGCTGGCGCACCTGTAGTAACCCAATTAGCATGATTTAATTGTGCTGCATTTGAAGTCCATTTTGCTTGGAAAGCAGAATGCCATCCCGCCATTCCCCATTTTAAAACATGTGATGTATAACCACTCAATCTCAAAAAAGCTACGGCACGAGCCGCTGTTTGACCGGTGTAACAAACTACCAAAATAGGTTTTGCTCCAGCATTAGGCGCAGCAGTCAATACATTGGCCAAGGGAACATTTACAGCTCCTTTTATATGTCCATTGTCAAAATCTACGGCAGTACGAATATCCATGACATAATAATCAGGAACAGAATAGTCTGTAACGTTAACGTTTATGGCAGATGCGGCTTTTACCCAAGTGGCATCAACTACATTGGCAAAATCCTTTCCAGTATCTTTCATATACTTAGTTAAAATAGCATATTCATCGACGCTGGCTTCTTCGTATTCTCTACAACTTGTTACTACAAATAGTGGTACGATTACCGCTATTAATAAAATTGAAATTCTTTTTTTCATGATTCTTAGAAATTAGTTTAATTATTAATAAACTGTTGGTTATTTTGGTCATTGCGTAAAACAGATGTGTTTTAACAACTCAAATTTCCGAAATATTTAAAAAAATTAATTACTAAGAATGATGGAATAAAACAGTTTTTTAGCTTATATTTATCACTTCAAAAGTTGATAAATATCAACTTTTAATATCTTATTTTTTGTACTATAAAATTGTAGAAATATGTTATTAGATTGCTTAAAAGATATCAAACATAATCACGCATTTAACTTGTTAAGTGAATCCGATGCAGCCATTTTGGATAAAAACAAAAAGACACTGTTTTATAAAAAAAATGATATTATTCTCAAACAAGGAACAATTGCCAATAGTATCGTTTTTAGCAAAACTGGTTTTTTTAAATTGGGGATGGAAGGCAATCAAAAAAACATCATCCTAATTCTTAAAGGCAATCAAACTTTTCTGGGATTGTCGAGTTTATTTTGCGAAGAAAAAGTTTATTTATACACCGTTACCGCCACCGAAGATTGCGAAGTGGACATTTATGATAATGCCTCATTCAAAGAAGTATTGAATAGAAATGTGGCGTTCTCTAACGAAATTATCAAATTCCTGAATCATAATTCTTCTCGTATTTTTAAGCGTTTTATGAATATGATGGAGAAAAATTCTCGGGGAAAAGTGGCTTTTATGTTGGTTTGTATGGCCAATAGTGTTTATTTCAATAACGAATACACGATGTCACTCAGCCGTCAAGATATGGCTGATTTTTTAGGTCTTTCTATGGAAAATGTGATTCGAATTATAAAGGAGTTAGAAAATGACGGTTTAATCGAAGTCAATGGCAAGTCTATCAAGTTAGTCAACATCGATAGTTTACACAAAGTTTGTGAATTTGGTTAATGTTCTAAGGAATAAAAGGGTATTCGCGTTTATAATTTTTCAAACACAAATTACACGAATTAACACATTGTATTGATTTTTAAAATTGAATTATCACTAATTTTTTCCAGTTTTATGAATTTGTGTTATTTTTATATTTTTCTCTTCGTGTAAATTTGTGGAATTTGTGTGACACTTTATAAAATTAAATTCAGTAAGGAATAACGCAGGCTTTTTTTCTGGTTTTCAACATCTTTTGATAATCCCCATTCGTTAGTCGTTTCAAAAAATTGTCGTCTTTTTGATGGCAATGAATACAAGCTCCTACTTCCAGCATTTTCTTTTGCTCCGTCAAATCCAAAGGGAAGAAATAATCGTGTGAGGAATACGTGGTTTTTTTATTTACCTCTTTCAAAAAACCTATCCAAGCATCCTGCGGCAATCCATCTTGAGGAGCATTAGCATAATAAGAAGTAAATTCCCAACGAGCCGTTTTTGAATTAACAACATAATTTAATGTACCTTTTCCAAAACCCAAAGCTTGGGAATTGATATGACAAGAAGTACAATTTCGGGTTGATTTGGTAGTCGTGTGAGCGGCATTTGGCGCATACCATCTCACAAACTTTTGGTCTTTCCCACTTTTATTTCCTTTAAAACTGGATTTATCCAAAGTCATAATCATACCCGGAATGGCGGGAACAAACTCTTTGGAATTTCCTGTTTTTTTCACTCCAATTGTAGGTGGTGCATAACCAAATTCCGCCACGTGTTCTATCCATTTTCCTAAGGTTTTATCGGCATTGATAATTCGCGGATCATAATCGGTGTGGCAGCCAATGCAAGTCGGTGCCCAAGCCGTATGACACATACTGCAAGAAACTTTTTGATGTACCATATCTCGTTTGCAAGACGGTTTTATTTGAAGTTCTTTTTTGCTGATTTTAGAAACTAAAAAAGCATTTCCTTTGGCATCTTTGTAGGTGTTTACCAATGGAATCGATCCTTTTTGGGTCACCAAAAAACTATTTGCCGAATGTTTATAACCCCTTAAAGCATAATCGAATGCTGAGATATAATCCATTTGCAAAGGTTTCGTTTGAATTGGTTTTCCTTGTGTATGACAATCTTCGCAACTTATTTTTATGGCATCGGCTTCGTGTTTATAGGTTTTGCCATCACCCATAATTTCTTGCGAAATATGACAATCGATACAAAGCATTCCAGATTTGTGATGCACATCGGCTGTAGTTTTTTCGAACACTCTTCCATCCATTAAAAGCCGATGATTTTTGCTGTTTTTGACATCTTTTGGTTTGAGCAAAGTTTCACTCCAACCTTCATAATTGGTGGCAATTCGTCCCGACCGGCTGTGGCAACCAAAACATTTGGTGTTGTCAACATTAAGATTGATTTGCGGATGAATTTGGTCTTTGATATTGGGTTTTGTGCCTGCATCATAATTCAAATGGCAAGCCAAACAACCTCCGCCACGGGATTTTTCGTCAATGGCTCCGTAATGCTTTTTTTCGTTACCCAAATGACAAGTAGCGCATTTGTTTTTCAGGTGCATATCAGCAGCTGATTGTCCTAAATGGGTTATGTGAAATAGGGAATCGTTGGGTTTTAATTCGTCGAAAAGATATTTATCCACGCTGATAATTCCTGAATTGGTTGTCATCAACGATTTTTGAACGCGGTGGAGTTCTTTGGAATGACAATTGGCCGTAGCACAAGTTTGGGAAGCATTTTGAAAATTTCCCGGAATCAGTACCATTCCTTTATGCGCAATAGTTTTGTCTTTAGAATGAATATTTCCCAAATGACAGGAAGCACAACCAATAGTTTTAGGATTGTGATACGAGCTAAAACCCGTCATTTCACTATGGCAAGACAAGCAAGATTCTTTGTTATCGATAGCCCGATAATCATCGTTTGACTGCTTACAACTTATTAGCTGTAAAGCAATTAAAAACAATATAACGACAAAGAATGTTTTGTTTGAAATCAAAATAGAGTTGGATTTATATCAAAAATAGTCAATAAATTACAACCATTTATCATTTAAAAACTCGCAGTTAACAACCTTCATCAGTTGCAGCTTCCGATTTAACGGGTTTTACTATAACTTTTGGTTTAGAGACAGTTGGCTTAGCAACAGTCGTATTTACTTTATTACTGGATTTATTGGCATCGGAGATAAATTTTGCAAAATCTACCACGGCAGTTTCATCGTTGAATTTAGATTTATTTGCTGCTATTTCAGTCCAATTTCCCGCTTTCAAATCATCGTAACCAACGGCTAAATAGCTGATGTTTTCGATACCCATTTGTTTCAAAATCATAAAAGGCACATTCGCTTCGGAGGCAGAACCACCATACAAAATTGCTTTTTTATTCGTTTCCTTCAGAGCCAGAAAAAATTCCATATTTGAATCGTCCATTAGATTGACTTTATAAATATTTTTGGCTTCGGGTAAATGTCCTTTGGCAAAATCAAACTGGCTTCTAACATCGACTAGAATGATGGATTTATCTTTGTTTAAAATAGCATTGGCTACCGTTTGTGGCGAAACTTGAAAACTGGCGACTTTGATTTTAGTAAGTTCTTTATTTAAAGGCGTTTTAAAAGTGTATTTATCCGTTTTTAAAAATATAAAACTAAGAACTAACACAATAAGTGCCGCAATAACTCCAAAGGTAACCCAATTGGTTTTGGTGAATTCTGAAGTATCATTTATAGGTTTTGTGTCCATTTTGATTCGGTTAATTTTGTTAATTTCATTTCAATTTATTGAAAATATTTTCCCGCTAACATCCTTCGTCTCCGCCTTCTGCTTTTTTGGGAACTACTACTTTCGGAGCAGCTTTTACCGCTGGTTTTACAACGGGTTTTAATCCTGTGGCAATAGTATTGCTTTTCAAATTCTCTCCACCTTTAGGAATGAATTCATCAGGATTGGGTAATCCTAAATGTGCTCCAACCGCTTTGCGATAGCTATAATTTTCGAAGGCTTCTTTAGGATCGGTTTCCAAAGGTTTTGGCGGATTTAAGTACAATTGATAAAATTGGTTCAAACCACCATTGAGGACTTTCAGGTTTTTGATGCCTGCTCTTCGCAAAATCATCCAAACTTGGTCGGGAACAATAGTCCCATTGGAAAACAAGACCACATTATAGGCTTCTGAATCGAAAACGGCTTGATTTTCTTCGGTTAATATTTTTTCGTACGGAATGTTAATCGCTCCTGGAAGCGTGAATTTTTCATACTGAACAGCATCTCTTAAATCTACCAAAAGATAGGAAGGATCTTGACCAATAATGACTTTGGCTAACTCATCGGGTTGAATAAACCGATTGTCATTGACCGATTCCAACAATAAATTATTGGGTGTAACTCCAGTATATTTAGCTGATTTTAGGCTTTTTTGATTTCTTTTGGCATCAATAGAATTGCTTTTATCGGGCAAAAAAGACAAGACAATAGACAATACAATTGGGACTATGGCTAAAAAAATATATCTCTTTTTCATTTTAAATTTTAATTGTACTATTAATACTCCACACTTTTAATGCGTTTACGAATAAGCATCGTGGCATAAAAGGCTATTATGGCAATAATCGAAATACCAACAGTAAACCAATACGGATTAATATTGAAATATTCCGGCACGGTCACATCGCCTAAATTACTTGAATTATAAAAATTTTCGAACAAAGGAAACATTTCAGAAAACACAAATACGCCGAGAATTATCCCGCCAAAAAACACGTATCCGTCTAGTTTCCCAATTCCGATTGCGGTAATGCAGGTTCCCGGACAAAATCCGCCTGTTACAAAACCCATTCCCATAATGAGTCCGCCAACAACAATTGGCCAAACTCTGGCTGGCAAACCGTCTAAGGCTGCCATATCAATCCATCCAAAGTAATCCATAAAAAGCAATCCGATGGATGCTGTGATTGCTGCGGTAAAAAACACTCGCAAAACAGCAAAATCGTATCCATAAAAAACGCCTACCAATTTTCGAGAAGAAGAGAATCCGGATGATTCCAAAACGAATCCAAAGGCCATTCCCGTAATGATGGCAATAATATTATTCCATTGATCTGATAGTATTTCTGGTATTAAAGGTCCCATAAGTTTAAAAAGTTAGAGGTTAGAGGTTAGAAGTTGATTAAAGCCATAATTTTCTAAAGAAATAGGCAAACAGAAAAGCACCTCCAAAAATGGAAAGCATCGCGATATAACCTCCCAAAGACAAAACTGTCATTCCGCTCAGGGCCGCTCCACTGGTGCATCCTTTGGCGAATTGCGCTCCAAAACCAAATAAAGCACCGCCCAATAAAGCAAACCACAAACGCTTTCTTGGAGTGATTTTTGGTGAATGTTGCACTCTAAAAAATACCCTTCCCGATAACGAACCCGAAATAAAAGCTCCTGCAACAACGCCAATTACCTCAAAAACCAACCAATTGTTAATGGGAACTTTCCCTCCTAAAAACTGATCGGCATAATAGGCATTATTTTCTGTGTGTGTTGGTGCCACGGTGTGGACGGTTTGCGTCACAATCGCTTTGGCCGCTCCCGATGCTCCCAATCCTCTTCCAGTAAAAAAGAAAGTTATTATCAATATGAGTCCTAATAGAAATCCGCCGAGATAAGGATTCCAATAAATGTGTTGTTTATCTGATTTTATATCCATCATTTTCAACTTTAAAAATTAATAAAGAATACGTGTTATTTGCCCCGCTTCGACCATCAAAACCCTGAAAATAAGTCCGCTTACAATAATTAAAATAGCAGGAACAACCACAGGAACTTTATAACCCATTAATTCGAAAACCTCTAAAACCAAAGGCAATAGCAAGCCCAAAGCCACGAAGAATCCAAAAAACAGCGTCGTCAAATCGCCTCCTACCAATATTTTAACGGCTTCGACCTGCATTTCGTTTCCAGCATAATACCCCATTATCAAGTGGATGATTAAACCCAATTCGATAACGATTAACAGGACATCAATTTTGCTGAACAAATGTCTTTCTTGTGCAGATTTGGCAAACAGAATAATGGTTGCTGCCGCTGTTGAAAGTCCGGAAACCAAGAATAATGGCCCTAAAATGGCATTATTCCAAAGCGGACGTGCATTGAACGCCGAAAGTAAAATACCGGTGTAAATTCCCAAAATTATGGTCAATGGAATCAAAGCCAAAGCCATCTGTTTTTTGTATTTCAAACAAAAATCTTCCACCTTAAATAAAAAAGGAAGTTTGGTGTAATTCAGTTTTGGAAACAACTTTCTCAAATCGGAAAAAATCCAAAGAATAGAAAGTGGCGTTACAATTAGCAAAACCCAAGCTCCCCAAGACATTGGCGATTCCAAACGAATTGTAGTGTACAATTTCCAAGAATACAAAGGATTTCCTAAATCGATTATCAAGGCAAACAATCCAATTGCCAAAGCAAAAGGCACAATAAGTGGCGCCCATTTGGCGGCCCCTTTTAGTTCTTCGTCTTTATTTAAAAGGTGGGTAAAGGCCGAAAACAATAGGATTCCTGCCGATAATCCTCCCAAAAATAAAT
>DAORUG010000057.1:0-17186 GCA_035433125.1 Flavobacterium sp. | reverse complement strand
TTTACCCAAACTTCTACCCCATCTTCAATCGTTAATTTGAATCCCTGGATTCCTAATTGGTCTTGGTTAACGGCAATTAAATTTTTATTAGTCAAAATGGCCAATGTTTCTGGTTTCATTTTTCGGAAGTCATTTCCAGCGATAAGCGGTGATGCCATCATACACCACATTGCAAAATGCGAACGGTCTTCGATTGTGGTCATTTCGTTGCCCACTTCCATCATATCGAAATCGTTCCAATGGTCGGGTCCTGAATATTTCCTAATGTCTTTGCGCATTTCGACAATTTTCATAAATCCCCAAGACGACCAATTTTCCGGATGCTTGAATTCGCAATCGAAGCAAGGATAAATATCGCCCGAAATTCTCCAAAGATTTCCAATAGGTTCTCCCCATTCCCAAGGCTGATTGTCGCCCCATTCGCATAGGCTGAAAACGATTGGTCTTCCGGCGGTTTTAAGTGCATTACTCATTGTGTTATAAGCTTCTTTGGCGGTGATTCCTGTGGTGTTGCACCAATCGTATTTTAGGAAATCGATTCCTAATTTGGCATAAAACCGGGCGTCTTGGTATTCGTAACCACGAGTTCCTGGATAACCTGCACAGGTTTGTGTTCCGGCACAATTGTACAATCCAAATTTCAATCCTTTGGAATGTACATAATCGATTATGGCTTTCATTCCGCTTGGGAATTTTATGGGATCGGGAATCAAATCGCCATTTGCGTCACGCTCTCTAGTCATCCACCCGTCATCGAGCACAATATAATTATAGCCCGCCGCTGCCATTCCAGACGAAACCATAATATCGGCGGTTTCTTTGACCAATTTTTCGTCGATATTGGTGGCAAAAGCATTCCAAGAATTCCAACCCATTGGCGGCGTCATTGCCAAGCCTTTGTATTTTCCTAATTCTAGTTTTCGAGTATTTCCTTGAGAAAAACCTAGAATTGTTGTTCCGCTTAAAAGTAAACTGAGGAGTAATTTTTTCATTTTAAATTTTTATTTAATTGATGGGATTTTTATTTCTGCTTTTTTGAGTCCGTTGCTGGTTGCTGTCAAAGTAATTTCTCCGGCTTCCCCGGTAGATTGAATGATGACTTGTGCCAAACCGCTAAACAAGCTGCGTTTCCAAGTTGGCGCTGGCGTCAGGATTTGGATTGTGCCCGGATTGGTGTTGACAGTTCCCCATTTGTATTGGTAAATTAACGGTTCTGCAACGATAACAATACTGTTTTTTCCCGCTCGGAGATTGGCTTTGTCGAGTACAAAAGTGTCGCCCTTTTTGTTTTCGGGAAGGGTGTTTGCAATTGGTTTTCCGTTGATATAAATGGACTGCGATTTGCCGATGCTGTTGTAAAAAAAGTTGATTTTGGCTTCCTTGAAATTCTCCGGCAAATCAAAATCAGTGCGATAGACTACAGCTTTGGCTTTCTTTCCAAAAATGGTGTCACGGCTGTCCTTGAAAGCGTTATCCCAATTGGAAATATCCAGATTATCTACTGTTTCAGCCGTTTCTGAAATAGAATTGACGATTTTTTCTTTTAGGTTCGAAATATTGATAACTGTGTTGTTTTCTATAAATTGATCAGGTTCAACCGAAGTTGGTTTCCCGTTTCCAACGCCAATTATTTTTCCGGGACCAGAAATTGTGAAGGTCACTTCATTTTCGGAAGTAGGCACAAATAAGCCTGATTTATCTTTGGTATCCACAGTAATCATTGCAATATCGGTGGCATTGGATAGGATTGTTTTCACATTGGATTGCAAGCCAAGAGCAACGGCATCGGAAGTTGTTTTCACGGTTTTGGTTAGGAATTTCTTGCCGTTTTTATAGCCAATGACTTCTAATGTTCCTGCTTGATAATTGACTTTCCATTCCAAATGACCGTTTTTTTCCATTGTTTTTTTGCCCAAACTTTTTTTGTTGAGAAACAATTCTACTTCATCACAATTGCTGTACGCCCAAACATCTATGAGTTGTCCTTCTTTTCCTTTCCAGTTCCAATGGGGTAAAAGGTGCAAAACGGGTTCGCTTCCCCACCACGATTTTAGATACCAAGCATCGTCTTTGTAAAAACCGCATTGATCCAGCATTCCAAAATAAGAGCCTGTCGCCGGCCAAACGTAAGGTGTGGGTTCTCCACGATAATCGAATCCTGTCCAGATGTACATTCCGGCGAGATAATCCCGAGAATCATAATGTTTCCAACCTTGTTCGATGCTGTGCGCATTGGGCGATTGCGGCAAATCGTAAGCCGGTTTGTATTGCTTTTCGTTATCTTCAAAATAAATGCCGCGAGTAGCAAAAGTGGAGCCCTCTTCTGTTCCCCAACTGGCCAAATTAGGAAATTCACGATGGTGTTTGTCTGTAGTTTCCTTGCCTCCGTGTTTGATGTAATTGTAGCCCACAACATCAACTGCAGTCGCAATTCCGTTGTCCCAATTGCCGCTTATTCCTGCCGTAATTCCTCTTGTGGTGTCGATGGTTTTGGCATAATCTTGTATGGTTCTGGTCATTCTAGCACCTTTGATGTCGCCTTCAATTCCCCATTCTTCATTGGCGATAGACCAACTAATGATACTCGGATGATTTCTATCTCGAAGCATCATTCGTTTTAATTCGCTCAATTGGGTGCTTGTAATTCCCATTAATCGGGTTTCGTCAATCACAACCATTCCCAATCGGTCGCAAGCATCCAATAATTCTGGAGTGGGCGGATTGTGTGAACAGCGATAGGCATTGGAACCAAAAGATTTTAAGGCTGCAATTCTAAAATCCTGCAAACCATCAGGCATTGCCGCTCCAACTCCTGCGTGGTCTTGATGATTATTCGTGCCTTTTATTTTAAGGTGTTTTCCGTTTAAGAAAAATCCTTTATTGGCATCAAAAAGCAAAGTCCGGATTCCGAAAGTGGTCGTTTGGGTGTCTGTTAATTCCGCTCCGGAGTAAATATTCGTCACCATTTTATGCAAATACGGATTTTCCACCGACCACAATATTGGATTCGCAACGGATAATGCAGTTTCAAATTCTTTGGTTTCCATTGGTCGCAAATTCAGGTTATCAATTGTTGCCGTAGCGATTGATTTTCCTGCCGCATCTATAACCGTTTGTACAATTTTGAAGTTTTGGATTTTACCTCCTTCGTTGATTACCGAAACTTTTGAAGCCAGTTCGGCAATATTGTTATTGAGTTTAGTTGTGCTTACAAAAGTTCCGTCAGCGGGAACGTGCAAGGGATTGGTTTTGTTCATCCAAACGTGGCGGTAAATTCCGGCTCCTTCGTAAAACCAGCCTTCTTCCATCATTGCATCCACTCGAACGGCGATTGTGTTTTCGCCTCCATAGTTGATATAATCGGTAACATCGTATTCGAAACCCAAATAACCAGATGGATGTATTCCCAAATAATGTCCGTTGAACCAAACAGTCGAATTGCGAAAAACACCATCAAAAGCGATGTGAATTCTACGTCCCAAATCTTCTTTTGGAATGCTTATTTTTTTTCGGTACCAACCAATGCTGGCCTCTGGAAATTGCCTTCCAATGTTTTTGAACCCGTGGCTGTAACTCGCTTTTTCGCTAAAACCTTGTTCCACCGCCCAATCGTGTGGTAAATCGAGTTTTCGCCAAGAACGATCGTCAAAATCGGCTGCTGCGGCTCCATCTCCATAAGTGGATTTGGCCAAATAAGAGAAATAGCCTGTTCCCGTGTTGTAATCTTTGCTGGCGTCAAAGGGATGACCAAAGGCGAATTTCCAATTTTTATCGATGGAAATGTGTTCCCGATTTTTACTATTTGAAGTCGACTGCGAAAAAACCGCAAGATAAAAGCTAAGGAAAATAAGTAGTAAAAATTGCCTTTTAAGTGATTTTTTCATTTAATATTATTTAATAACATAATTAACCAATGGAGCATACAATGTTAAATAATAATGACATTAATCAGTGATACTTTATTATCAAAATACAATCATAACTAAACAAAAATCAGAAATCGGATGAAAAAGAAACTAAAAGGTCAAATTATAAAATACGTTTTAATCCAGAAAAATCCTCTCGATACTGACTCGGTGTACGATTTTTAATTGCTTTAAAACTGCGGTTAAAATTGGCAAGATTATTAAAGCCGGACTTGAATGCAATTTCAGAAATACTTATGTCTTTTTCAACAATCCATCTTGCGGCATACCCTATCCTAATATCGTTAATATAATTGACGAAAGTTTTGCCGGTACGCTTTTTTATAAATCGATTAAAAGAAATACTGGTCATATTGGCAACACTGGAAACCTCTTCGAGGGATATTTTTTTAGAAAAATTTTTCTGAACATATTCATACACCAATTTCATTTTGTCATAATCCTCAAAAGTAGCATAATCTACAGTATAAGTAGAAAGAAGTCTTTGATTTCTGGAGTTCGCAAGATCAAACAATATCGAAGTTATCTCCAGAAAATAGTCCATACCATCTAATTTTGACAATTTAATTAGTCTGGGAGTAAGTTCTTCGGCAACTTTTTTTGAAAATAAAATACCATGAATAGATCGATTAAACATCTCCTTAATCGGATTCATAATACGTCTTGAAAGTAAAGAATCTGGAAATAAATTATTATCAAATTGAATGGTGATTTCATGAATTTTCTTGCTGGTACATTTATTTAATTCCCAACCGTGATATAAATTAGGGCCAATTAAAACCAATTCAACAGTATCAATTTCTTCAATATTATCGCCCACAACTCGTTTTACACCTTTGCCATTTAGTATAAAATTGATCTCAAATTCGGGATGATAATGTACTGGAAAATCAAACGTATCTTTAATTCTATCGAATACTAAAAAACTATCAAGAGGCGAAAGTGGCGGTATTTCTCTGTAAAATTTTTTCAGATTACTCATATCTCTTTTTGATTGCAATAATATGATATAATATTGATAAAATAATACTATTACAGCTTACAACATCAAATTATCTTTGAAATAAATAATTACACTATTTTTATTATTCCCATTTATAAAAAACAATAATCATTATAAATAGAACTAGATTTTATAATTTCGATAATTCTTTAGAAAAAAAATCTAATTTTATTAAATTAAAAAACACTAACAAATAATTATACCATTCTATGAAAAAATACTTAATTCTATTACTCATCTCTATGACGTTGGGGATGTCTTGTTCTTCGAAAGCTCAGGTAGATAATACAAATTCATCACTTTCAGATAAAAAATCTACAGAAGAAACTAAGATTTTGTACAAAAATTTAGTAAAATTAAGTGCAAAAGCAATATTGTTTGGTCATCAAGACGATTTAGCCTACGGTGTAAACTGGAAATACGAAGCTGGAAGAAGCGATGTAAAAGATGTTACTGGTGACTATCCCGGAGTATATGGCTGGGATCTTGCGGGCTTAGAAAAAAAATCAGACAAAAATATTGATGGTGTTCCTTTTGACAAAATGCGACAATACATAAAAGACGGTCATTCACGAGGAGGAATAATTACTTTAAGTTGGCATTTAGACAATCCATTAACCGGAAAAAATGCTTGGGATACTTCCTCAAAATCACTCGCATCAGCATTGCCTGGAGGTAAAAGTCACGAAAAATTTAAGTCTTGGCTAGACGAAGGAGTAAAATTTATTTTGACTTTGAAAGACAAAAACGGAAAACCAATTCCAATTTTATACCGTCCTTATCACGAATTGACAGGAACTTGGTTTTGGTGGTGTAAAAACAATGCTAGCCCAGAAGAATTCAAGGCTTTATGGAAGTTTACGATGGCGTATTTTCAAGAAAAAGGAATTCATAATTTAATTTATGTCTATAATACAGCCGATTTCAAAACTAAAGAAGAGTTCTTAGAATATTATCCTGGCTCTAATTATGTCGATGTTTTGAGTTTTGACAGATACCAATACAGCGACCCTACAAAAGACAATTCTTTCGTTGAAAATTGCCAAAATCAATTCAAAATTATGGATGAAGTGGCCAAAGAACAGAATAAAATTATGGCTTTTGCCGAAACTGGTTATGAAGCAATTCCGTATGACAAATGGTGGACAAACACTTTGATGAAAGCTATTGGCGACTATAAAATTTCCTATGTTTTAGTCTGGAGAAACCACGGTTGGCAGGAAAGCGAGAAAAAAATGCACTATTATGCTCCATTCAAAGGTCAAACTAGCGAAAAAGATTTTATTGATTTCTACAATCTTGACCAAATTTTATTCGAAAAAGAAGCAGAAAAAGCAAACCTTTACAAATAACAACTAACCTCAATAACCAAAATTAACAACCCATAAAATGCACGAAAAAATTAGTATAAAAGAAAAAGTAGGTTACGGATTAGGAGATGCCGCTTCTTCTATGTTTTGGAAAATATTCAGTATGTACCTGATGTTTTTTTACACCGATGTATTCGGAATAGCGCCAGCAGTTGTTGGAACCATGTTCTTGATTACCCGTATTTGGGATTCATGCTTTGACCCATTCGTTGGGATTATGGCTGACCGAACCAAAACACGTTGGGGCAAATTCAGACCTTATCTTTTATGGACAGCCATACCTTTTGCGATCATTGGAATCCTAACATTTTATACACCGGATTTTGACGAAAAAGGAAAAATAATTTACGCTTATGTAACCTATTCACTGATGATGATGGTGTATTCGGTAATCAACGTTCCTTATGCTTCTTTGCTTGGAGTGATGTCATCGGATAGAAAAGAAAGAACAACGCTTTCCTCCTATCGTATGGTTTTTGCCTTTGGCGGAAGCTTATTAGCGCTTTGGTTAATTGAACCCTTGGTGAATCATTTTGGAGGAAGTTTAAATTCTAAAACGGGTTGGTTATACACTATAATCGTATTCGGAATCATCACAACCATTTTCTTTTGGGGCTGTTTTTTCCTAACCAAAGAAAGAGTAGAACCTATCAATGATGAAAAACCAAATCTGAAAGAAGATTTAAATGATCTCTTAAAAAACCGTCCTTGGTGGATACTTTTAGGTGCTGGAATTGGCGCATTGATATTCAATTCTATTCGTGATGGAGCCGCTGTTTATTATTTTAAATATTATGTAAGTAGTACAGTAAGTTACAGTTTCAATGCATTTGGCGAAAATTTTGCAATGACACCTACGTCATTATACTTCGTTTTAGGGCAAGCCGCCAATATTATCGGAGTAATTGCAGCCACACCAATCGCTAATAAAATTGGTAAAAAGAACACCTTTTTTGGAGCAATGGCAATGGCAGCAATTTTGAGTGTCATTTTCTATTTCTTTGGAAAAGAAGATGTACTCTTGATTATGGTGTTCCAAATATTAATAAGTATTTGTGCGGGTTGCATTTTCCCATTAATCTGGTCAATGTATGCCGATAGTGCTGATTATTCTGAATGGAAACAAGGAAGACGAGCTACCGGGCTTATATTTTCGGCTTCTTCGATGTCACAAAAATTTGGATGGACCATTGGTGGTGCGGCGACAGGATGGCTTTTAGGATATTATGGTTTTCAAGCCAATGTGGAACAAACCGCTGTAACCCAAAACGGAATTCAGCTAATGTTGAGCATTCTCCCAGCAATTGCCGCAGGAATTTCAGTGTTATTCATTCTACTCTATCCATTAACCGAAGAAAAATTAGAAACCATCGAACACGAATTAGCAAACCAAAGAAATTCAACAAATTAATTTTTGATTTTTAGCATTATCACTTATGAATACAACAACAAACACAATTTTCGATAAACGAAAAACAGCAATTCAAAAAGAGTTTCAACAATTGATTGCCCAAAAAAACGAACCCCAATCTACTGTGGGAAATGGAATCATCGAACGCTACAAAAATCCTGTTGTAACCCGAAATCACGCTCCTATCGAATGGCGCTATGATTTGAATGAAGCCACAAACCCATTCTTGATGGAACGCATAAGCATCAACGCTACTTTCAATGCTGGCGCGATGAAATGGAACAACAAATACATCCTTGTCGTTCGTGTAGAAGGTGTGGACAGAAAATCGTTTTTTGCCATTGCCGAAAGCCCAAATGGAGTCGATAATTTCCAGTTTTGGGATAAACCCTGCGTGATTCCGCAAACCGAAGAACCTGATACCAATGTGTATGATATGCGTTTGGTACATCACGAAGACGGCTGGATTTACGGTATTTTTTGCACCGAAAGAAAAGATCCAAAAGCTCCAAAAGGCGATACCAGTTCGGCTATAGCCAATGCAGGAATTGTGCGTACCAAAGATTTAGTGAATTGGGAACGTCTTCCTGATTTAATTTCGAATACAGGCCAACAAAGAAATGTAGTGATGCATCCTGAATTTGTAAACGGAAAATACGCTTTATATACAAGACCTCAAGACGGTTTTATCGATGTGGGAAGTGGTGGCGGAATTGGTTTGGGCTATATCGATGATATGCTAAACCCAGTTGTACAAGAGGAAAAAATCATCTTCGGAAAACAATATCACACTGTTTACGAACTAAAAAATGGTTTGGGTCCAGCTCCAATTAAAACCGAAAAAGGTTGGTTGCATTTGGCACATGGAGTTAGAAACACTGCTGCAGGGTTGCGCTATACATTATATATGTTTATGACAGATTTGAACGATATCTCAAAAGTAACTCAGGTTCCAGCAGGTCATTTTATGGCTCCTCAAGACTCCGAAAGAGTTGGAGATGTTTCGAATGTATTGTTTTCGAATGGATGGATTGCAGATGAAGATGGTGTCGTTTACATTTATTATGCATCATCCGATACGAGAATGCACGTGGCAGTTTCCTCTGTCGAAAAACTAGTAGATTATGTTATGAATTCACCTGAAGATACTTTTATATCGGCAGGCTCTGTGAATACCATTATCGATCAAGTGAATAAAAATAAAGCAATTCTATAACTGTGTCAACACCAATAATACATCTAAAAACCGAATTAACCACAGAACTCGACAACATTCTTGAGTATTGGTCAAAGCAAACTATTGACCCCACAAATGGTGGTTTTATTGGTCAAATAGATTGCAACGAATACAAAAATTTTGAAGCTGAAAAAGGTTCCGTTCTCAATGCTCGAATACTTTGGTCGTTTTCTGCAGCCTATTCTATTGCAAAAAATGAAGAACACAAGCACCTTGCAAAAGACGCTTTTGAGTACATCATAAATCATTTTTATGACTCTGAATTTGGTGGAATTTACTGGAGCATCAACGCCGATACTTCACCAAAAGACACCAAAAACCAAATATACGCACTGGCTTTTACGATTTATGGAATGAGCGAATATTATGCTATTTCCAAAAATGAAAAAGCATTGGAATATTCCATTTTACTGTACAAAAAAATCCAAGAATACAGTTACGACCCAATCCACAAAGGCTATTTCGAAGCTTTTACCCGCGATTGGCAACCCATCGAAGATTTGCGTTTGAGCGACAAAGATGCCAACGAAAAAAAGACAATGAATACTCATTTGCATATCGTTGAAGGTTATGCAAATTTGTATAAAGTATGGAAAGACGAAACTTTAAAAAATGATATTATCGAATTGCTCGAAGTAATTGAAACGCATTTCATCAACAAGGAAACAGGACATTTACGATTATTTTTCAATGAAAATTGGGTCGAAAAACCAGACGTGATTTCGTATGGACACGATATTGAAGCGGCTTGGTTATTGTTGCAATGTGCCGAAATTTCTGGAGATACAGCTTTAATCGAACGGTATAAAAAATATGCCATCCTCTTAACAGATGCCACTTTCGAAGGAATTGATCCCAAAGACGGTGGACTTTGGTACGAATTAGAACCCGAAGAAAACAAGTTGATGGCAGAAAAACATTGGTGGCCTCAATCCGAATTAATGATTGGTTTTTTCAATGCGTACCAGCTTACCAATGATCAAAAATACTTGGATGTTGTTCTCAAAAACTGGGAATTTGTAAAGCAATACATTTTAGACAAAAAAAACGGAGAATGGATTTGGGGAATCAATCAAGATTATTCCATAATTGAAAAAGACAAAGCCGGTTTCTGGAAATGTCCGTATCACAACAGCAGAGCTTGCATCGAATTGATTCACAGAATCAAAAATTAGATTTTTAAGTACCTTAACTAGAAATATATGAAACATTTCATCTTAGCATTTTTATTGGTTTTCTGTGTAACCTCCAAAGGTCAAGCCCAAAAACAACAACCCAGAATAACGGTCAAAGGAACCCAATTCTTCAAAGGAGATAAACCGTATTCTTACATTGGAACCAATTATTGGTATGGAAGTTTGTTGGCTTCCAAGAAAGTGGGCGACCGAAAAAGACTGTTGCGTGAACTGGATTTAATGCAGAAAAACGGTATCGATAACTTGCGCATTTTAGTAGGTGGCGATGGTGGAAAATACGACTTCACCGTTCGTCCCGCTTTACAATACGAACAAGGAAAATACGACCAAGATTTGCTTGATGGTTTGGATTTCTTGGTTTCTGAAATGGGCAAACGCAAGATGTACGCCGTTTTGTACCTGACCAACAACTGGGAATGGTCGGGCGGAATGTCGCAATACTTGGAATGGGCTGGAAAAGGTCCAATTCCTGTTCCTGCAATCCCGCCAAATACGTGGCCACAGTATATGTCCTACACCGAAAAGTTCCACAGTTGCGAACCGTGTATGGAAGCCTTGAACAATCACGTGAAGTTTATTATGACGCGAACCAATGCCTACACCAAACGAAAATATACCGAAGACAACACCATTATGGCTTGGCAAGTGGGCAACGAACCAAGACTTTTTACAGTAGAAAATGAAGCGAAATTTACCGCTTGGCTCAACAACATTGTCGATTTGATGGATAGTTTAGACAAAAATCATTTGATTTCCACAGGTTCTGAAGGTTTGAATAGTTCGAATGACAAGATAGAAATTTTCGAAAGAACGCATCAAAATCCGAATATCGATTATCTAACGATGCACATTTGGCCCAAAAACTGGAATTGGTTCAAAGCCGACGATGCCGAAAAAACGTTGCCGACAACCTTGAAAAATGCCGGGAAATATATTGATGCTCACATCCAAGTAGCACAAAATCTAAAAAGACCGATTATCATCGAAGAATTTGGTTTACCAAGAGAAAACGAAAGTTTAGTTTCCAGTTCATCCGTTGCCAATCGAGATGTTTTTTACAATTATATCTTCAATAGAGTTTTAGAAAGTCACAAAAATAATGGGGTGTTACAAGCAGCTAATTTCTGGGGATTTGGTGGCGAAGGAAAAGCCGTTACCTCTGACGGAAAATGGAAACCCGGAGATCCATTAACCACTGATCCACCGCAAGAACCACAAGGGTTGAATAGCGTTTTTTCTTCGGATAAATCGACTTTGGATATTGTAAAAAAATACAATTTAGAATTGAAAAAATAATTCTTAATGCCGTTGTTTAATTATAGCGGCATTTTTTATATAAATAGGATAAAAAACCAAAAAACATGAAACTACAATTAACCATACTACTTAGCTTTTTGATAAGTATTTCTACTTTGGCACAAGCCCAAAAAAAATCGGATATCGATACCAAAGTCGAAAACTTAATAAGCAAGATGACTTTGCAAGAAAAAAAAATGCAATTACAAATTCGCTCCTTTGATGCATTTAAGAAATTTTTGAAAGAAAATGGCGAAATGAATGCCGATAGCTTGACCAAATATTATCCAAATGGCATTGGAGGATTAGGCATAGACATTAATTTAGAACCTGAAATTTATATCAAAGTCCTCAACTCCTTTCAAAAATGGAGTACATCCAGAGGTCAAAAAATTCCAATCGAATTCATTGGCGAAGGGCTTCATGGCTACATGGCAAGAGGAGCTACTGTTTTTCCGCAAGCTATTGCATTGGGAAGTACTTGGGATCCTGAATTGGCGGAACGTATTTATACCGTAGCTGCTCTTGAAGCCAGCAGCCGTGGCATCGTACAAGTGTATACTCCAAATCTGGATTTGGCAAGAGAACCTCGTTTTGGAAGAACAGAAGAAATGTTTTCAGAAGATCCTTATTTGGTTGCAATGATGGGAAATGCCGAAGTTAATGGGTTCCAAGGTCGCAGTGCCAAACCAGATCGCAATCACGTGGCTACAACTTTAAAACATTTTGTTGGTCACGGACAACCCGAAGGTGGAAGAAATACTGCACCTATCAACATCTCTAATTATGATTTATTGAATAATGATATATTCCCTTTTGAATACATCATCAAACACGCCAATCCGGTAAGTTTAATGCCTTCTTATAACGAAATTGGAGGAGTTCCCAATCATGCCAATCCGTGGTTAATAAAAGATGTATTAAGAAAACAATTAGGCTTTAAAGGGTTTATCACATCCGACCAAAGTGCAATTGAACAAATCCACACATTGCATTCCTTTGCCAAATCAGATAGTGAAGCTGCAAAAATCGCTATTGAAAATACGATTGACTTGGATTTGCAATTCAACACCGGACCCTTTAATGCCTTGGATACATTAGCAAAATCAGGGCAATTGGAAGAAAAATACATCAATGAATCGTTGAGAAAGTTCTTGAAATTTAAATACGAAATGGGTTTGTTTGATAATCCGTTTGCCGATGTTGCCAAAATGAAAGCCGTAACCAATACGCCTGAAAATAAAAAACTAGCCTTGGAAGCAGCCGAAAAATCGCTTATTTTGCTTAAAAATGAAAACTATATTTTACCTCTTGACAACAAAAAAATAAAAACATTGGCCGTTATTGGTCCCTTGGCAAAAGGAGCTCATTTTGGCGGGTATTCAGCTGAACCACGACACGGAATTGATGTTCTTGAAGGGTTAATAGCTTATGCAGGCAAAGATTTTAAAGTAACTTATGCCGAAGGATGCAAACTGGCACTCGAAGAATCCTCTTTTTGGAAAGACAAAGTTCAAACACCAAATACAATAGCAGATGACAAACGTTTAATACAAGAAGCTGTTGAAGTGGCCAAACAAAGTGATGTTATTGTCTTGGCAATTGGCGAAACGGTGGCTTTCAGTAGAGAAGCATGGGGAGAAAACCATTTGGGAGACCGCGCTAGTCTTGAACTTCTTGGACTTCAAAACGAATTGGTTACCGAATTATTAGCAACAGGAAAACCTATCGTTGCAATCATATTTGGCGGAAGACCTTTAGCTATTAATGAAATAAAGAAAAATGTTCCTGCAATATTTCAGGCATTTTATTTAGGGCAAGAAGGCGGAACAGCATTAGCAAATGTTATATTTGGAAAAGTAAATCCTTCCGGAAAACTTGCCATCACAATGCCAAAATCAGCAGGAGAACTACCTGCATATTATAACCGTCAACCCAGTAGAATGCGCAGTTATATCTATGAAATCAACGAACCTATTTACCCTTTTGGTTTTGGATTATCCTACACCACTTATAGTTATGGAAAACCAACTTTAGACAAAACCACAATTAGCAAAACAGAAAATATCACACTTACAATTCCTGTTACGAATACAGGAAAAGTAGCTGGAGAAGAAACGGTTCAACTCTATATTCGTGATGTTATCAGTTCGGGTTCAAGACCCATTATGGAATTGAAAGATTTTGCAAAAGTAAAACTGAATGCTGGCGAAACCAAAAACATAAGCTTTACAATCACTCCTGAAAAACTAATGTTCTACAACTATAAACTTGAAAAAGTATTGGAATCTGGAGATTTTAAAGTTATGGTAGGACCAAATTCGACCAATGTACAAACGGTAAAATTTACAGTCGATTAAACAATTCGTAAAGATTAAAAACGTTCAAAATAATGAAAAAAATAATAACCGTAGTCATAGCGTTATTTCTTATTTCCCCCATTTTTGCCCAAAAGAAACAAAACCTTCAATTGCTTTCCCCTAATGGAAAAATCGAAGTTACTATTGCTCTTTCAGATAAAATAACTTGGAAAATTGCGCACGAAAAAGGAACTGTTTTGAGTGCTTCGCCAATGTCGATGACTATAAATGAAGGAGAAATATTAGGCAAAAATCCAATACTTTTAAATTCAAAAAAGGAAAGTATTCGCACTTCATTTGAAACGCCACTTTACAAAAAGAAATCAGTTCAAGATCATTACAATCAATTAGTATTGAACTTCAAAGGCAATTTCAGCTTAGAATACCGTGCTTTCGACGATGGAGTTGCTTATCGATTTATAACCAAAAAGAAAGAAAATAATACCGTAAAATCAGAAGAAGTGGTTTTGAATTTTGACCAAGACTACAACACTTTAATGCCTTATGTTCGGGATTTAAGAAACCCGAAAGACCCGTTTATTTCTTCATTTGAATCGCTTTACGAAAACAAAAAAATCAGCGAATTTGCCAAAGATACTTTAGCATTTTTACCGTTTTTAGTAGATTTAAAAAACCAGAAAAAAGCCGTTTTTCTCGAAGCCAATCTTCAGGATTATCCGGGAATGTTTGTGACCAACAACAAAACGAAATCAGGATTCGAAGCTCGTTTTCCGAAATATCCTGTACAGGAAATGAACGGTGGATTCCATTTTCTTAACAAATTAATTAGCCAAAGAGCCGATTATTTGGTCACTACAAAAGGAACTCGAAATTTCCCTTGGCGAATTGTGGTTATCTCCGAAAATGATGCGGCTTTGGCCAATAATGATATGGTGCAACGATTGTCCGAACCTTCCAAAATAAAAGATATTAGTTGGATAAAACCAGGCAAAGTAGCTTGGGACTGGTGGAATGACTGGAACATCTACAACGTTAATTTTCAAGCGGGTATCAATACTGAAACCTATAAATATTACATCGATTTTGCTTCCAAAAACAAGGTCGAATACGTTGTTTTGGACGAAGGCTGGAGCGTGGAAACCAACATTATGGAACACAACCCAAAAGTAGATTTGAAAGCCTTGATTGCTTACGGTAAAGAAAAAAATGTGGACATAATCCTTTGGGCATCCTGGATGGCATTGCACGAAAATATCGATGCGATTTTCAAAAACTACGCTGATTTGGGTATCAAAGGTTTCAAAGTCGATTTCATAGACCGAGACGATGCCAAAATGGTGAATTCCGTTTATGAAATTGCCCAAAAAGCAGCCAATTACAAGTTGTTGCTCGATTTTCACGGTATGTACAAACCAACGGGAATCCAACGCACCTTTCCCAATATTTTGAACTTTGAAGGGGTAAAAGGATTGGAAAACAACAAATGGACACCAAACGATGATGTTCCCACTTATGATTGCTCGATTCCGTATATCCGAATGATGGCCGGCCCAATGGATTATACGCCGGGAGCCATGCGAAATGCGACCAAAAGCGAGTTCAAACCTAGCAATTCTAACCCTGTAAGTCAAGGAACGCGATGTCACCAACTGGCGTTGTACACTATTTTTGAAGCTCCTTTGCAAATGATGGCCGACAGCCCAACTGCATATATGAAGGAACAAGAATCAACCGATTTTATTGCGGAAATCCCAACCACTTTTGATGAAACCGTGGCATTAGATGGCGAAGTTGGAAAGTACATTTCAATAACCCGAAAAAAAGGAAACAATTGGTATTTGGGAGCCATTACCAATTGGAACAGTAGAGATATTACGATAGATTTCTCCTTTTTGGAAAATGGAAAAACTTTTGAGGCCGATTTATTTACCGATGGATTAAATGCCGAAAAAGCAGCTGTTGATTACAAAAGAGAAAAAATCACTATTGATTCCTCGACTAAAATGACCTTTCATTTAGCCAGCGGTGGAGGATTATCAGCGATTATTTCACCTAAATAAGAATGGCTTTTAAAAGCAAAAAGGGAGCGAATTTAGATTTGCTCCCTTTTTTTATTATCGCTAGTCTCTTAGGAACATTATATATCCTCACAACAGTTTTCCAAATTTGATTGATATCATCTAAAATGAAAATTTCATTTTGTTCTAACCGCAACACTTTTTTAGGGCGTATTTCATCTGGAAAAATGATTTCATCTTGTAAACTTATATTTCCATTTTCTATTTTAAGAATTTGTATTTTCCAAGCTTTATCCGTTGAAGGATTATTATATACAATGTATTGATCAGTGTTCTCAATTCTTAAAGGAAATCCTTCTAATGTTATTGCTCTACAATTTCGTTTGTTTAGAAAAATATAAAACTCTTCGTTATGAGTAAATTTATTTATGACAAAAAGCTCTGTTTTTTCAATTTTACCAAGTTCTTGAAATTCAACATAATTCTCGTCAGATTTGTCTTTGCAATAGGATAGGTTTACATTACTGTCACATTTATAAGTAAGACATTTTGCATCTTTATTTAACGGAAAGCCTTTAATAAGTTTTACTTCATTCAAACTTTGAGGTTTTATTACTGATGTAATTTTATAAAACTTTCTAGGTAATGAAACTTGCGCATTTGCAAAAACAGAAAACATAAAGCAAGTAATGATTAAGATTCTCTTTTTCAGCATTTTCATGAGATGCAAATTTTATCGATTTTAATTTTAAAATTTGTTTATTTATTAAAGTTTTATTGCATTTTTAGGCACATTTCCTGCCAAAAATTCTTCTCGTTGCTTTTTGTCTCCTAAATCCATTGTAAAGTTTATCCACTTACCAAAGAAGTTTTTCACGGCCATATTCCATTCTCCTGTTACATCATCAGCGAATTGCCAAAGAATATGATAGCCATCTTCATTGGAAAATCCTTCATTGTCTGCTTGAAGTATTCCACCGACTTTATTCCAAATTGTTGACTTAATAGAACTGACGATTGGAAAGTTTTCATCTTCCATTGATGCATTAAAAAGTTGAAAAGCATATATAACCTTTATTTTGTCAAAATATTTATCAAGCCATTTAACAGCCGAATATGGTTTATATTCTTCTATTTCTTGTTTAAACTCTTCTATTTCCTGTTTACCAAGTTCTCCATCTTTTACTGGATTACGTTCTATTTGTATAAGGTCGTCACCTTTAGAATTTGATACATTAATTACAGTCCAATTATCTGCAAATTCATTTTGATCAATGTCAAATTTTGCAGTTAAACCTTCTTTAATCAGTCCATTAATCAGTTCATCAATATGAATATTTGGGTCAGATGTGCCTAAAACTCTTATATAATAACCCATTGTTGTATTTTGTTTGTTGAAAATGTTTGT
>DAORUG010000056.1:0-17307 GCA_035433125.1 Flavobacterium sp. | reverse complement strand
AAGTAAAAGCGGCAACTGTTTATTTTAATTCTGCCGAAATTTCGCAAATCACATCAGTTGTGCTTCCTAGAGGAACCAGCGAAATCGTAATTAAAAATGTGTCTAATGCTTTAAATGAAAACACCATTCAAATTGGCGCACCTTCAACCGTTACGGTACTTTCGGTTCAATTTACGAACGATTATGTTTCGGAATACGAATTAGACGAAACCAATCCTGCTATAAAAAAAGTGCGTGACAGCATCAATTTGGTAAAAAAGGAAATTCAAAAAGTCGAAAACGCCCGAGATTCCGAAGCCAAAGCCATAGAATTATTGGACAAAAACCAACAAATTTCAGGAGTAAATTCGGGTTTGAATGTAGCTGAATTAATGAAAATGGTAGAATATTACAAACTCAAAAGAACCGAAGCAAACAACAACTACGATGCTTTAGACGAAAAACACACCAAACTCAGTGCACTTTTGGCTCAATTGAATTCAAAACTTGAAATCAACACCAAAAAAGAAGACAAAACCTCCGACGGAAAAATAATAATTCAAGTAATGAACGAAATTGCAGGCAATGTAGATTTCGAAATGAATTATTTGACCAATTCGGCTACTTGGAAACCGTTCTATGATTTGCGTGCCAATAGCGTTGCCGAACCGATAAATATGATTTACAAAGCCGAAGTAGTTCAAAACACAGGAATCGATTGGAAAAAAGTAAAACTGACTTTATCCAGTGGAAATCCGAACCAAAATAATCAAGCACCGAGCGTAAATCCTTGGTTTTTGAGGTATCAGGAATCACAAGTTCTTAATGGTTTTATTGATGATAGTGAATCAAAGTTAGAGGAAGTTGTTGTGACTGGTTATGGAACGCAAAAAAAGAAAGAGTTGGCTGGAGCTAGTTCAGGTATTAGAATTAGAGGTGCAGCTTCTTTAGATAAAAATTCTCAACCGCTAGTCGTTATTAACGGTATTCCTTCAACTCAAGAAGCAATGAATGAACTATCACCTGAATCCATCAAATCCGTTAATGTATTAAAAGACGCTGCAGCCACTTCAATATACGGCTCAAGAGCGTCAAACGGAGTGATTTTGGTTACAACCAAACAAATGAGCGATTATACATCTATAACCGAAAATCAACTCAACATATCTTTCGACATTGACATTCCGTATGATATTTTATCTAATGGAAAAGCCCATAGTGTGGCATTGAAAGAAATAAAAATACCAGCCACTTTCAAATACTATGCTGCGCCAAAAGTAGAAAAAGAAGCCTTTTTATTGGCAGAAATTGTCGATTATTCCAAATACAATTTATTGAAAGGTGAAGCCAATATTATTTTCGAAGGAATGTATGTGGGCAAAACGCAAATCAATCCAGGTCAAACTTCAGACACTTTGAATTTAAGTATGGGAAGAGACAAGAAAATTTCTATAAGCCGTGAAAAAGTGGCGGATAAATCAGGAACCAAATTTTTGTCTTCCAAAAAAGAGCAAACTTTCACCTACGATATTACGGTTCGCAACAACAAAAAAGAAACCGCAAAATTGCTGCTGAAAGACCAATATCCACTGAGTCCGGACAAGGAAATCGAAATTGAATTGTTGCAAAGTGATGGTGCAAAAGTAAATGCAGAAACTGGAATCCTTACTTGGGATTTGAATTTAAAACCCAATGAAACCAAAAAAATTAGGATTAGTTACCGAGTAAAATATCCTAAAGACAAGATGATTGATAATTTGTAAAATCAAATCACGAAGAGATATTTAGCCAATAAAAAGTCCACAAAGAATTAGATTTCTCTTTGTGGACTTTGCGCCTTCTTAGTGTACTTTGTGTTTAAATAATTAAGGTGCTGGATCAGGAATTACAGCCTGAACAGCATCAATTTCCTTTAAGATTTCTTCGGATAAAACCACATCAATCGAGGCAATGTTTTCTTTTAATTGTTCCATTGTCGTGGCTCCAATAATCGTGCTGGTTACAAAAGCTTGTTGGTTTACGAATGCCAAAGCCATTTCTGTCAATGTTAAACCATTTTTGTTGGCAATTTCATTATACAATCTTGTAGCCTCAGCAGATTGTGCACTGTTGTATCTGGCAAATTGCGGAAACAATTTGATTCTAGAATTTGGATGACTTTCACCAGACAAAAATTTACCAGATAAAACTCCAAAACCCATTGGCGAATAGGCCAGCAATCCTACATTTTCTCTCATACAAACTTCAGCAGAACCGATTTCGAAAGTTCGGTTCAACAAAGAATATGGATTTTGAACGGTTTTGATTCTCGGTAGATTTTGGTATTTGCTTTCTTCCAAAAAACGCATAATTCCCCAAGGCGTTTCATTTGAAAGCCCGATATGATTGATTTTTCCTTGTTTGATAAAACTCTCCAAAGTTTCAAGTACATTTTGGATATTATCTTCCCAAGCATCATCTTGCACTTTGAAACCACGTTGCCCAAAAAAGTTGGTTTTGCGTTCTGGCCAATGCAATTGGTACAAATCGATATAATCGGTTTGCAGTCGAGTCAAACTTTTGTCAATCGACAAAGCAATACTTTCGGGAGAAAAATCCATGTTTTCTCGGATATGTGCTAGTCCAGGATTGGGTCCCGCTATTTTTGAAGCTAAAAAAATATCTTCTCTTTTTCCTGATTTTTTGAACCAAGTACCAAGAATTTTCTCGGTGCTTCCGTAAGTTTCTTTGCGTCCTGGAACTGAATACATTTCGGCAGTGTCAAAAAAATTGATTCCTTTTTCGAGTGCATAATCCATTTGTGCGTGACCATCGGCTTCTGTATTTTGTTCGCCAAAAGTCATTGTGCCAAGGCAAATTTTACTGATTTTTATGTCGGTATTGGGTAAAGTGGTGTATTTCATTTATTTAAAGTGCTAAAATTATAGGATGCAAAAGTAAAGTTTAGTCTGACAATTAGACGTAACATTAACAATTAATTAAATCAAAAAAGGTTCTGCATTTTCACGCGAACCTTTTTTAATTTGGTTGTTTAAGGATTAATCTATCTCCTTCAACATCTCAGCGATTTCGTCTAATCTTGGTGTCAAGATAATTTCGATTCTACGATTTTTTGCCTTTCCTTCGGCTGTTGCGTTACTGGCTAATGGTGAGAATTCACCTCTTCCGGCAGCAGTTAAATTTTGTTTATTGACTGCTTTGTTTTCGCTTAAAATCGCAACAATTGCTGTGGCTCTTTTGGTCGATAAATCCCAGTTGTCGGCAATGGGTCCTGAACCTCCAAATGGATCATCATCGGTGTGACCTTCAATCAAAACCGAAATATCGGGGTTGTCGCCCAGCACTTTCCCTACTTCGACAACAGCGGTTTTACCTTCGGAACCAACCGCCCAACTTCCCGATTTGAAGAGCAATTTGTTTTCCATAGAAACATACACTTTCCCGTTTTTTTGTTCTACGGTCAAACCTTTCCCTTCAAAACTATTCAAAGCTTTCGAAAGTGTTTCTTTTAGTTTACGCATACTTTCCTCTTTGGCGGCTATCAAAGCTTCCAACTCTTGCAAACGTTGGTTTTTCTTGTTCAATTCTGCCTGTTCCAATGCCAATGCTTTTTCTTTGGCTCCCAATTGTTCTAATAATTCTCGGTTTTTGGCCATATTGGCTTTCAAAGATTCACTGCTGTTTTTTTCCAAAGCAGTGTAGGAATCTTTCAAAACATCCATTTTTTTGTTCAAAGCGGCATAATCGGCTTGCAATTTTTCGCGTTCCGATTTGACTTTCGCCAACTCTTTATTCAAAGCTTCTTGGTCTAATTCGAGTTGTGTTTTAGACTTTAGTAAATCCGCATTTTCGTCTGAAATACTTCTGTTTTCTTTTTTTAAATCGGCATATTTGCTTTCTAAATCATTGTAAATCTTCTTGGAAACGCAAGAAGTGGAAAGGGCAACAATTAACAATCCGAGGGAAATTCTTTTTATCATTTTATTAAATTTAATGTTATTTGGGACAATTTATTCTATTTCTACCAAGCTTGGACAATGGTCTGAATGTTTGGCTTCGGGTAATATAACGGCTCTTTTTATTTTTTGTTTTAAAGGTTCGCTAACTAAACAATAATCGATGCGCCAACCTTTGTTTTCTAATCTTGCCGAAGGAAATCGCATTGTCCACCAAGTATAATTACCTGGTTCTTTGTTCAAAAATCGGAAACTGTCGATGAAACCACTTTTCATAAAAGCGTCTAACCAAGCTCTTTCTTCGGGTAAAAATCCAGAAACTTTCTTGTTTCGAATGGGATCGTGAATATCGATTGCTTCGTGACAAATGTTGTAATCTCCACAAATTACCAAATTTGGAACTTCTTTTTTAAGTTCATTAATATAATTTTGAAAATCATCCATAAACATAAACTTGTGTTCTAATCTTTCGATGTTAGTTCCCGATGGCAAATACAAACTCATTACGGACAATTCGTCAAAATCAACACGAAGATTTCTTCCCTCGAAATCCATGTGTGGAATCCCTGTTCCAAAAACTACGTTGTTGGGTTTTATTTTAGACAAAATAGCCACGCCGCTGTAGCCTTTTTTGGTGGCTGGAAACCAATAATGATAAGGATAACCGGCAAGTTCAAAATCTAAAAGTGGAATTTGTTCTGGAGTGGCTTTAATTTCCTGAAGACAAATCACATCGGGATTTGCTTGTTGTAACCACTCGATAAAACCTTTTGAGATTGCGGATCGAATGCCGTTGACATTATAAGAAATGATTTTCATATGTTTTTTATTAGTGTTTCAAAAGTAATGAAAACTATAAAGATTGATGTCAAAAAAATATAGAAAATGGAGTTTTTTGCTATCTTTGTTACCTGCTCAAAAAATCATAAGCTAGATATGGGTTTAGTAACCGCAAAAGAAGTTGCAAAAGCAATAAACACGGACAAGTATGGAATATTAGGTACTTTTTCGGGTTGGCTGTTGATGAAAGTCTTGAAAATTTCGACGATGAACAAAATATATGACAGAAACAAACACTTGAGTGAAGTGGAGTTTCTGAATGCTATTTTGGATGAATTTCAGATTAAATTTGAAATTCCTGAAGAAGATTTTAAACGTTTGCCCAAAGACGGTGCTTATATAACCATTTCAAATCATCCTTTAGGAGGAATTGATGGTATTTTACTATTGAAATTGATGTTGGAAAAAGAGCCCAATTTCAAAATTATTGCCAATTTTCTCTTGCATCGTATCGATCCGATGAAACCTTATATTATGCCTGTAAATCCTTTTGAAAATCACAAAGATGCAAAATCGAGCGTGATCGGAATTAAGGAAACCTTACGCCATTTGAGAGATGGAAAACCACTGGGAATGTTTCCGGCTGGAGAAGTTTCGACCTATAAAGATGGTAAACTTGTCGTGGACAGAGAATGGGAAGAAGGGGCCATAAAAGTAATTAGAAAAGCACAAGTTCCTGTTGTTCCTATTTATTTTCATGCCAAAAACAGTAGCTTATTTTATTTTCTTTCGAAAATTAGTGACACTTTGCGCACCGCAAAATTACCCTCAGAATTGTTGACTCAAAAAAATCGTGTGATAAAAGTTCGTATCGGAAAACCCATTTCGGTTGCGGAACAAAACGAACTTACTTCAATTGAAGAATTTTCAGAGTTTTTGAGACGAAAAACCTATATGTTGGCCAATCCTTTTGAAAAGGAGACACCTTTTTTGCCAAAACCCAATTTAAAACTTCCAAAAAATCCTAAGCAAATAGCTACCGCCACCAGTGAAGAGAAGATAATTGCTGAAATTAACGTTTTGCGCGAAAATGACTGCCGATTATTGGAAAGCAAAAACTATGAAGTTTTTTTTGCTAAGGCCAATGAAATGCCAAATATTCTGCACGAAATAGGTCGATTGCGAGAAATTACTTTTAGAGAAGTTGGTGAAGGAACCAATGAATCTACCGATATAGATTCCTACGACACCCATTATCGCCATTTGTTTTTGTGGGATGGGGAAGCAAAAAAAATTGCTGGAGCTTACAGAATGGGATTGGGATCCGAAATTTATCCAAAATATGGCATTGAAGGATTTTACCTAACCGATTTGTTTCGATTTGAACCAGAATTGCACGACATGCTCCACCATTCCATCGAAATGGGACGCGCATTTATTGTTAAGGAATACCAACAAAAACCAATGCCTCTTTTCTTGCTTTGGAAAGGGATTATCCATATTACATTGCGTCACCCTGAACATAAATTCTTGCTTGGCGGAGTGAGTATCAGCAATCAGTTTTCGAATTTTTCGAAATCATTGATGATAGAATTTATGAAATCTAATTTTTATGATCCCTATATTGCTCAATATATCCATCCTAAAAAAGCATTTAAAGTCAAACTAAAAGATGCTGATAAAGATTTTATTTTTGACGAAGCCGAAGCCGATTTGAATAAATTTGACAAATTGATTGACGAGTTGGAACCTGGTGCATTGCGATTGCCGGTTTTAATCAAAAAATATATCAAACAAAATGCTCGTGTTGTGGCTTTTAACGTTGATCCAATGTTCAACAACGCTATAGACGGATTAATGTACATCCGAATTTCTGACATTCCTGACAGCACTGTAAAACCTGTAATGGAAGAATTTCAAGCCGAATTGGAAAGAAAGTTAGCTGAGAAAGAGGAGTAAATCAGATGGCAGGTTGCTGATTTCAGATTTCAGATTTACCTCCAAATCGATTGACGCAAAATATCATCCATTGAATTGTTTTGTACAAAATAAACAATTCTGATAAAGTGATAGCTTGCCAGAAAAATAGCCAAACCATAGGCTAGTTTTTTACTGTAAAGTAGTTGGGTAAAATATTCTTTTTGAGTAATCAATTCCGTTGTGAGCACTACAATTGTCACTATACAAAACGCAATCACTAAGGGTCCAAAAAGATGATAATACAAACTTTTTTGTACATCGCCCTCATAAAAATAAACTAGTGATTTTGTGATTCCGCAACCTGGGCAAGGAAAACCACTAAGCATCTTCAAGGGACACAACGACTGATCCGTTTCGAGATGAGTATTCTGATTGAAAAGTATCAAAAAAAACGGAACCATCAGCGTAATGAATGCGCCGATAATTCCGTAAATTTTACGTTTTGATTTTATATTAATTGTATAATTTATTGATGTCATTTTGAACAATCATTGCTGCTGCCATTGGAAAGAAAAACCCTAAAACCATCAATAACGTAGAATCATCTTTTTGAGGATAACCAATTCGTTTATATACTTCAGGCAACCCTTCACGGCCTGCCAAATAAAAGAAATATACGTTTATAGGAAAACAACATCCTGCAAAAATGGCAATTGGCGACGATATAACTTCACGTTCTGTGACCGCATTCAGTACTTCGGCAATTTTAATATTCCAATAAATATGATACAATCCACAGGTTAAAAAACCGAGGATTAATACTAAAATAGGATCTACTTTGAATACGGGTATCGGATTGTTTGGTTTGTTCCAATGTTCTGTGATTGTGTTTTCCATTCTTTTTGGTTTTTTAATTGGTTATGGTAAAAATATAAAAATTATTGAAAAACTTTATCTATTGGCTCCCAAAGTTCAATTTTATTTCCTTCAAGGTCTAAAATCCAGGCAAATTTTCCATAATCATAAGTCGCCATTTCACCTATAATTGTTACACCTTCGTCAGCTAATTTTTTTAACAAATTCTCTAAATCGGCCACGCGAAAGTTTTGCATAAATTGTTTCTGGCTTGGCTCAAAATAATTCGTATCCGCCGTAAATGGTGACCATTGTGTTGAGCAATCGTTTCCAGCATTGTCTTTCCACCAAAAAGTAGAACCATATTCATCGGTCTTTAATCCTAAATGCTTGCCATACCAAGCCACAAGTTTTTTTGTGTCTTCAGCCTTAAAGAAGAAACCTCCAATTCCTGTAACTCGATTTTCGATTATATTTTCTTTGGTTTGACCAAAATATTTTGCCTTGATTTTTTCGACAATCACTTGTGCCAATCGTTCGTGACTTTCGAACGTCCAGCCTGCGATGTGTGGAGAAAGAATCACATTTTTGGCATTCAATAAATATTGAAAAGCCTCAGGAGTGTCTTTGTCTTGAAACAGCGTTTCGAAAGACAACTTTTCATATTCCAAAACGTCTAAACCCGCTCCGAGAACTTTTCCAGTTTTCATCGCTTCGACTAAATCAGCGGTGACAATGTTTTTCCCTCTTGAAGTATTGATTATCCATAACGATTTGGCGAAAGCATTGATAAAATCGGCATCAACCATTTTATCGGTTTCGGGTGTCCAAGGAATATGCAGACTCAAAACATCGGTTTTTTGTTGTAATGCTGAAAGTGAAACTTGTCTTGCATTTTCATCGCCCACGTTTTCCAGAATATCATAACAAAGTACTTCTACCTCAAAACCTCGTAGTTTTTTGGCAAAAGATTTTCCCATGTTTCCGTAACCAATAATCCCCACAGTTTTCCCGTCGAGTTCGTGACCACGGTTTTTTTCCCGGTTCCAATGACCTGATTTTATTTCGTTATCAGCCTGATTCAAATTGTTGAAAAGCGACAAAATCATTCCCAAAGTATGCTCGGCAACGGCATTTCGGTTTCCTTCGGGTGCGGCAATGAGTTGAATATTTTTCGATAAAGCATAATCACAATCAATACTTTCCAAACCAGCTCCAACTCTCGCTATGAATTGCAAATTAGTCGCTTTATCCAAAAATGATTTATCAATTTTGAATCGGCTACGAATGACAATACCTTGATAATTTTGAATTTTTGCTTCAATTTCTGCTTTAGAAGAAGTGAAATCTTCGTGGTTTATAAATCCAGCTTGCTCTAATTGTTCCCAAAGCAGTGGATGATTGCTATCGATATGAAGGATTTTGATGTCCATAAAAAGTGTTTCTATATTTTGATTCACCAAAATAACAAAAAAATTGCGGTTTATCGTTTTGTTAAAAGGATTTAGTAGTTCAATTATGTAAATTTGTTAAATGAAAATGAATTAAATTTCCTTTCGAATCATTCAATTTTCCCTTGAAACTGTAAATAGCTTTAAAATGAAATTAACAAAAACCTTTAAATCTTTCTTTGAAAGCGAAAAAGCGGGTGGAATTCTGCTACTTTGTGTAACCATTTTGTCACTTTACCTTGCCAATTCTCCCATTCAAACCGAATATATTCAGATTTGGTCTACGGAAGTTGGCCATCATTCGGTTACGCATTGGATTAACGATGGCTTGATGACGATTTTCTTTCTTTTGATTGGTTTGGAGTTAGAACGCGAAATTTATCAAGGGGAATTATCCAGTATCAAAAATGCGGCATTGCCTATTTTTGGAGCTTTGGGAGGAATGCTTATTCCTGCCGGATTATTTTTATTGTTAAATTTTGGAACCATAACTCAAAACGGTGCGGGAATCCCAATGGCGACTGACATTGCATTTGCTATAGGAATTTTATCGCTTTTAGGAAGTCGTGTACCTGCTTCTTTGAAAATATTTTTGACCGCATTAGCCGTCATTGACGATTTAGGAGCTATTATTGTTATTGCCATTTTCTATACAACCTCAATTGCTTTTATAAATTTAGCCATAGCTTTAGGCATTATGGGCGGTTTATTTATTCTGAATCGGATGAAGGTTTACAACCTAATTCCCTACCTGATAGGCGGAGTGGCAATGTGGTATTTTATGCTAAATTCTGGTGTTCACGCCACTATTACTGGAGTTTTACTCGCTTTTGTTATTCCTTTTGGTGACGGTAGCAAGAAATCACCTTCTTATATTCTACAGCATTTTCTACACAAACCGGTGGCCTTTATAATTCTGCCTTTGTTTGCTATTGCCAATACTTGTATTGCCATAAATTCAGGCTGGCAAGATGGTTTAAGCCATTCTAATTCCATTGGAATTCTATTGGGACTTATCATTGGAAAACCATTGGGAATTTTGCTCTTTTCTTTCTTAGGAGTGAGTTTAGGACTTTGTGCATTGCCCAAAGAATTAAAATGGAAAACCATTATTGGCGCAGGAATGTTAGGAGGAATTGGGTTTACGATGTCCATTTTCATTACACTTCTTGCCTTTAAAAATGATGGAGAAGATGTGATTACTTATTCTAAAATTGCCATTTTGATTGCGTCTTTTGTTGCGGGAACTATGGGCTACTTTTGGTTAAAATTTACTTTAAAAAGAAATACCCGTTCAAAAAGCAAAACATAAAATAAAAGAATAATTCGATTCATATCAAACACAAAAAAGGGAATTTAGTTTTAGCTAAATTCCCTTTTTGTAATTTATATTCTAAATTTTACCCCTTAATTTGTTTCAAAGAAGTCTTGATTCCTCTAATCAATGAGGAACTGAATCCGTGCATTTCCATTTCGTTCAGTCCAGCAATGGTACAACCTTGAGGCGTTGTTACTCGGTCAATTAATTGTTCCGGATGGATGTTTTCTTCCAAAATCATTTCGGCTGCTCCTTTAACAGTTTGGGCTGAAATGGCCAAAGCCGTTTTCCAATCAAAACCAATTTCGATTCCCGCTTGCATCGAAGCACGAATGTAACGCAAGGCAAAAGCCGTTCCGCTTGCCGCCAAAACCGTTGCCGCATCCATTAATTTTTCGTCGATAATAGGCGCAGTTCCTAAATCTTGGAAAAGAGAAACTACATTTTGAGCTTGAGTCGCATGTATTTCGTTAAAGGCAATACAGGTCGCCGAAGCACCAAATTGAGCTGCAATATTGGGCATAATTCGGATGGCGCTGTTTGACTCGCCTATTTTGTTTTGAAGCGCTTCAATCGACAATCCGCTTACTCCCGAAGCGATTACTTTATTGGAAATTACGGGTAGGATTTCAGCCAAAACTGTATTTACCTGATATGGTTTTATGGTCAAAATAATAACATCCGCTTCTTGAATGTTGTGTTTGTTATCTTTTGAAACCGTTACACCCAATTCTTCTAAATATAGAATGCTTGTCGTGTTTCTTCTCGTTACGGTGATTTGGTTGTCTTTCGAAAATCGAGTTAATCCTAATGCTATGGAAACTCCAAGATTTCCTCCTCCGATAATATGTACTTTCATTTATGTGTGTTTTAAAATCCTAAAATCAATCTGGCTATCGAAAAATAAATAAGAATTCCGCAAATGTCATTGCTGGTCGTGATAAACGGCCCTGTTGCAAGTGCGGGATCAATTCCGAATTTATCCAATAATATAGGAACAAATGTTCCGATAAGCGATGCGATAATAATTACTGAAACTAAAGCAATAGTCACGATGATTCCTATTATAAATTCTACGTTCAAGAGAAAATGGCTTCCCAAAAACAAAATCGTGGCCAGAATTAAGCCATTCAACAAACTCAGGGAAACTTCTTTTATCAATCGGTTGAACAAGGAACCGCTCAAAGTATCGTTGGCCAAACCCTGAACAATAATTGCCGAAGATTGCACACCTACATTTCCTGCCATCGCAGCAATTAGTGGCGTGAAAAAGAATAAATTTCCGTGATGGTCCATTGCTCCGCCAAATAATCCAAGGACTTTTACGGATACAAAACCGCCCAAAAGCGCCAACACCAACCAAGGCAAACGAGCTTTTGTCAATTCCAAAATGCTGTCATCGGCTTCAACGTCTTGCGAGATACCGGCAGCCAATTGGTAATCTTCGGTTGCCTCGTCCTTGATTACGTCCACGATATCATCGATGGTGATTCGACCCACCAATCGCCCCATTTCATCCGTAACAGGAATGGCTTCCAAATCGTATTTTTGCATAATACGAGCGACCTCAACATCTTCTGTATCGACCATTACGGAGTTTAATTTCTTGATATAAACTTCGCTAATGGGTGTTTTTGAAGAAGTTGTTAATAAATCCTTGAGCGACAAACGCCCCAAAAGTCGGTCTTCATCGTCCACCACATAAATAGAATGGACTCTGGAGATATTTTCGGCCTGGATTCTCATTTGTTTGATACACGTAAAAACATTCCAGTTTTCGTTGACTTTCACCAACTCTTTGTGCATAATTCCACCCGCAGTATCTTCGTCGTATCGCAACAAATCGACAATGTCCTTGGCGTGTTCCACGTCAATTAGTTCCGAAATTACTTCCTGCTTTTTGCTTTGCGAAAGTTCGGCAATAATATCGGCGGCGTCATTAGTTTCGAGTTCGTCGAGCTCTTCCGCGATTTCTTTTGGCGAAAGCCTGCTCAATATTTTCTCCCGCAAATCGTCTTCTAATTCCAGAAGGATTTCGGCGGTTTTTTCAGAATCTAAAACCTTGAAAATGTATGTGGCTTCATCAAAATCAAGCTCGTCGAGGATTTCGGCAATATCAGCGTGGTGCAAGTCATTCAATAAAACTTCCAATTGTTGGTCGTTTTTATTTTGAATAAGTTGCTCTAATTCTTGAATTAGTTCTTTGCTGATTTTAAACTCCATCGGCTTCTATTTTTTGAGTCAGTTCGATAAATTGTTCCACGCTAAGTTGCTCAGGTCGAAGATTAAAAACCTCATCTTCCCTCAAACTATCCGACAAATTTAGTGTTTTTAAACTATTTCTCAAGGTTTTTCTACGTTGTTGAAAAGCGGTTTTCACGACGGTAAAAAACAACTTTTCGCTACAAGGCAAAGTATAATTTTCTTTTCTACGCAAACGCAAAACACCTGATTTCACCTTCGGCGGCGGAATAAAAACGTGCTCATCGACCGTGAATAAATATTCGGCATCATAAAAGGCTTGTGCCAAAACCGAAAGTATTCCATAGGTCTTGCTTCCTTTTTTCTCGCAAATGCGTTCGGCTACTTCTTTCTGAAACATTCCTGCGAATTCCGGAATTTGGTTGCGTAATTCTAAGGTTCGAAAAACAATTTGTGTGGAAATATTATACGGAAAATTTCCAATGATAGCAAACTGCTTTCCAACGAAAACTTCGTTGACATCGTATTTCAAGAAATCTTTGGAGATGATTTTTCCGTGTAACTTTGGATAATTGACATCCAAATAATCTACCGATTCGGTGTCAATTTCGATAACATAAGTATTGATTGGCTTTTCCAATAAATACTTGGTCAAAACGCCCATTCCCGGCCCGATTTCCAATACATCTTCGTATCCTTCGAGATTCAAGGTGTCGGCTATGTTTTGTGCCACGCTTTCGTCTTTCAAGAAATGCTGTCCGAGGTGTTTTTTGGCTTTTACTTTTTCCATATTGTTTTATTTTGCCACGAAGGCACGAAGGCGCTAGTTTTTTGATTTGAATACAAAATGTAATCTATAAATTTATTCTATTCAACGGATGAAATCCGTTGCTACAATATGATTCGTCCGCCACAGCGGACTTATACGTACTTCAAAGAGCCATCGGCTCGACACATTTTGTAAGGCTGGACTTTAGTCGAGTTTATTTTACACAAAATTAGGATCTTTTAATCCTAGTTCAATTAAGTGTTTTTCAATCGAATTCAAATCACAAACACGCCAATTTTCATTTAAGGCATAATCTCCGCCCGCAAAAGTAACTATAAAATTATTTTTAGTTTTCAAATCCGTGATAGATTCCGTATTGCCTCGACTAATTTTTGGATTATTGGATAATTTTATCTCAAAGGTAGCCACAATTTCATTGCCCTTTACGATACACAAATCGATTTCGGAACCACTTTGCGTTCTATAATAAAAAGGAACACATTGATTGTTGAGACTCGAAATAATTTGTTCTACCACAAATCCTTCCCAGGAATTTCCAGCAATGACGTTCGAAATAAGAGCATCGTAACTGTTTATTTGTAGCAACGAATGCAAAATTCCGCTATCTCGAATATAGATTTTAGGGCTCTTGACCATTCGTTTTCCAATGTTTACAAAATACGGTTCCAATCTTCGGATGATGAACGAATGTTCCAGAAAATCGATATATTTTTTTACGGAATTACTAGAGATTCCCAGTGCGTTCCCTAACATCGAATAATTGATGATTGAGCCCTGAATTGAAGCAATCATTCGCAATAATTTCCCAATTAAAACAGGCGATGCCGATAGTCCAAGCATTCTCAAGTCGGTTTCGATATAGGTTTTAATGTAAGCCTGCTGCCATTCTTGCCAAAAAAAATCATTTGGAGCCAGCAATGCTTTTGGATAACCACCTCGAAACCAAAGCGTTTCTAATTTTATTTGAGTTGCTTCATCATATCGTATGGGAGTCAATTCTTTGTAAACAATTCTTCCTGCTAATGTTTCTGAACTTTGAGATAATAATTCTGGTGATGCCGAACCTAATAAAATAAATTGTCCCGGCTTATCTTGTTTGTCCATCAACGAACGCAATAAAGGGAACAATTTTAAATCTCTTTGCACTTCGTCTATAACAATTAGTTTATCTGTGTTTTGAGACAAAAACCATTGCGCATTAGTGTTTAATAGTTCAAAATCATCCGTATCTTCCAAATCCAGATACAGTATGGGTTTGTTTATCAAAGGTTGTAAATTTTTGACGAACGTAGTTTTTCCTACTTGTCGAGAGCCAATTAATCCCACCGAAGGAAAAAAATCGAGCAATTTAGGAACAACGTTATTGAGGATTCTATCAATCATTTCTTGAAAATTATTTTCAAATTTACAAGGTTAATTTGAATAAACAATACATTAACCTTGTAAATTTTAATTTTACTTTCAAATTTACAAGGTTAATTTTTTCTAATGCTCCGAAATCAATTCCAATTCCGTTCGGAAAGAAAGCATTTTGTCTCCAAATAATTTCTCTCCTTCTTCACGCAATGCCGGTGCATCTTCTATATAATATCTCAGTAAAGTTTCCTTACTATCAGTGACATATTGAACAGAATAAGTGACGCCACCCATTTCTTCTTCGATTAAAACTCTAGCCATTTTTGCCGAAACGAATTTTCCGGTAGCCAACATTTCAGGAATGTGTTTGTGTTGCATCCAAATCATCCATTTGTCGTGAACGCTTTCGTGTATGTTTGTGGTAACGTTGTAAATGATCATTTTTAAAAGTATTAAGTAGAGAGAATTAAGTATTAAGACTTTTAAAGAATTACCTTCTTCTCCTTTTGTAATTATTATTGCTTTTTGGCATTGCCATTGCTATTTCAAAGATTCTTGTCTCCCCGCAATTTTCGATATTCCTTTCGAGCTTCGATAAAATAAATACTATCTTGGTGATTGAAAATTATTTTCTCGTACAGTAATTTTGCCTTTTCGGGTTGTTGTAATTTTTTGTTCTCAATTTCTGCGGAAAAATACAAGGCTTCGTCTATGTAAATTCCATCTACATTATGGTCGATAATATTTTGATATTGGCTTAAAGCCAAATTAAACTCGGCTTGTTTTTCGTAAATTTTTCCCAAACGCAATAGTGTCACTGCTTCGATTTCCTGTCCTTTGAAGCTTTTCAAAATTGCTTGAAACTGCGCTGTTGCTTCCTGATTCCTGTTTTGATACAAGAGATAATCACCTTTGGCAAATTGTTTCAAAGCCGTTTGCGTCGAATCGGCAACGGTATTGTCGCTGATTAAAAGGAAATATTCCAAAGCATCATTGGCTATCAATTGCGTGCTCGCCGATTTCAATTCCTTGAATTGTTTAGATGCCCAAACAAAATCTCCTTGAAAATAACTGGTTTTCGCAGCCTTCAAACTCGCTTCGTGCGCCACGGCATCATTCTTTAAATTTTCCTCAATTTGGGAATAATAAATTAATGCCTGATTGAATTTTTCTTCGAAAAGCAAAATATCTGCCAACTCCATTTTGGCCTGAGCCTCTTGATAATCATTCAATTGCATTTCGAGTGCTTTCTTGATTATAGCTTTTCCTTCCTCTGGTTTTCGCAAATTGAAAGCCAAAAAATTCGCCTGAATCAGTTGCAAAGAAAGCGTAAATGGACTTATTTCAAATTGATTCAACAACACAGTTAATTCTGTATTGATGCCTACAAAATCTTTTTCCTGTGCCTTGTTAATTTTCATTTCCATCAAATAGGAATTGGCTTGAATGAGCAACTCTAAATCCTTAGTGTTTTCTAGAACAAATCCCAGAATTTCTTTTGCGGTTTCAGTATCGTCTTCTTCAATAGTCAACTGCGCTAGATTAATAATACTTGACAACGATTCCGGATTGCGTTTATACACTGCTTTTTCCTGAATAAAGGCTTTGCTGAACTCTTTTTGTTGCACATAATACCAACTTAAATATTCGTTCCAAAAAATATCTTGATTCTTTTGAGCTCTTGTAATCAATGATTTTCGTAGGGTTTGATTGAAGTTTTCGTCACCTTCCTCGACCATAAAACGCGCGAGTTGATTTTGGATTTGTATCGAATTTTGAGGATTGGTGTAAGCTTCGTCGAGAAAAGTAGAAATCATCATTTCTGTTTTCCCTAATTGACCATAAAGCAAGGCCATTTGGTAATTGAAATTAAAATTGGGTTGCAATGCTGTTGCGGTTTGATACGATTTTAAGGCATATTCCAAAAGCGCTTTTCTCTCGAAAGAATTGGCAATTCCGTATACTTCGTTTGGATTATTTTTGATTCTTTCTATTGCTTCATCGTACTGCTTTTTGGCGGAAGCCTCATTTTTTTGCAGCTGAAAATTATAACCCAATTCGACCAAAAGAGTTCCTTGTTTGTATTTATCCAAACGTTCTCGAATGGCTTTTTCGGCTAAATCAAATTGCTGTAATTGCTGATAGGAATCTATGGTTCGTTGAAAATATTGGAAGTTCGACGGCTGATTTTTTAGTAATTCTTCGAAACTGATTTTGGCTTTCTCGAAATCGCCTTTGTCGTAATAATACTGCGCCAATTGCTCGTTTTGCGAAAAACAAACCAATGAAAAAAACAGGGTTATATGTAGAAAGAGTTTTTTCATTGATTGTTTTAATTGAAGTCGAAGTTTTATTTTTTTATAGTCAATTCTTTTATAGTTAACTTATTTTCTGTTTTTAGATTGGTTTTCTCATATTCAAATTGCCTTTCAATTATTTCAATAGTTGAATCTATTGAACCACCATAGGAAAACCCAAGAGAATAATCACTTGGATTATAATCTATTCCAACTTTTAGTTTTCCTAAAACCTCTGGCTTAATATTATCTCTTTTTAATGAAATAGGATAATACCAAGTGATTTCTTGTTGGTTTTTCCAGAAAAGAAAATTTTTTACAAGGACTTCTTCGTTCTCTATGTCTGAAATAGTTGGTTTGTAACTTTCATTAAACCTTGTGGTTGCAATAAGATTTAATCCCA
>DAORUG010000055.1:0-17346 GCA_035433125.1 Flavobacterium sp. | reverse complement strand
AAACTTTTGTTCTAAAACTATGTGTTTTTATCCAAAGAATTATTTTTTCTTCTTGTTTCAAAAGCCAAACCTATTTGAATTATAGTGGCGATTTTTCAACAGAACGATTGATGTTACAATACCAAAATTTCCTGTTTACAATAACTTAGATTTTTTTGAAATACGTAATCTAAAAACGAATTTACTATTCATAAAATATCTTGAAGATGATATTTAAAGTAGATGATATAAATTGTAGGTAGATTGAACTAATTGCTTTGAATTAATTCAATCTACCCATTAACAATTTACTCTTTAACAAATTTAATATTTTGAATTTTTGAATATGATGAGATTCTAAGTATGTAAACTCCTTTTGATAATATTTCTAAATCATTTAGGGTAACATTATCTTGAGAATTTGAAATTGGTTTTGAATAATGATACACTTCTTTTCCAAAAATATCAACTATGGAAATTTCAGTTGGGTCATTTATGTAATTTTCAAATTTCAAATTTAGACTATTCAAAACAGGATTTGGCCAAAGTGTTATGTCCTTGTTTTTGGATTCAAAGGAAGTTATTGCTAATGAAGAATCCATCAATCTGGTATAGAAACCCTTATTATCGCTTTCGCCAACAAGTATAATTTTACCATCATTTTGCAGCGCCATATCAAAAATAACATCATCGCCAGGGCTTAAATCATAGAAACCTTGGGTTGTTCCGGTTTTAAAATTAAAATTGGTATCAACATTTCCAACCGAATTAAATTTCTGCAAATACAAACCCTTGTTATTTGTTGCGATAGAAAATCCGCCCAAATAGAAAGATTCGTTGGGTGTAGGCAAAATTTTGTAGGCACTTCCATCCACATTAAATAGTGATGTTTCTGTGGTATGCGTTAAATCACTCATGCTAATCCAGTCGGCTCCCGATGCTGTAAAACCTCTAAATGCAGGAATTTGTTTTCCGTTCCATAAATTTGCTGTACTTCCTGCACCACACAAATAAATATTGTCTGAACTAGCTATAAACATCGAGTACACCTCTGAAGCAGTGTTTAATAAAAAATAATTGTTTTGAGTATTTACTTCATAGCTAAAAACCTTTGATCCACTATCTCCAAAAGTTGTGTCTAGCGTTCCGTTTGTATTTAATCGAGCTACAATTCCTTGCGAACCTGGAGATGTGCGATGTCCGGCAACAATAATTTTACCTTCAGATTGCACTCCAATGGCTCTAGCTTGACAATCGCTTCCAAAGGCCAATTTTACATAACCTGTACTATTGAATGTGGTATCAAAACTAAAATTTGTATTCAAACGAATAATAATCATTTTTCCTTGAGATGTTAAACACCTTCCAGCTAATAGTATTTTTCCATCGGCTTGAGTCGTTGCTGCAAAAATATCAAAATCATTTTCACCAATATCAAAAGGGATAATGGTAGCCATAAGGAATTCTGCATTATCTAAACTACGAATTTCAATTCCTTTTAAATTGATTCCTTCTCCCAATAAATTGCCAACATAATAATCTCCGACTATTGGTAAAGGAAAGTTTTTATTCAAACTTCCTCCAGCCACGTTCGAAGAACTAGAATAAAAATTCGAACCGTTTACATCGACAAAACCACAGCCAGCAAAAGAAAAATTGGCTGAAAGAAAATGTCTATTGGTTATCAAATCGAACTGATTTGTTGCGGGGTTCAATTTTATACTTCTATTCGAAGATTTCAAAGCGGTATCAGCATTGGTAATATATTTAATACCGTAACTCGGTTCGACAAAATACGTTCCCGCTGGAATTAGCGTACAACCACTAGTGCAACCCGGAGTTCCGTCGCATTGTTCGCCTGCTTCGACAATGCCGTTGCCACAAGTGGATGCAGTGTTTTTGAATGGGTTAATTTGTGCAACAATCAATTGGTTACAACTAACAAAAAATAAAAGAAGTAGTGCTTTTTTCATAATAATGGTTTTTAAATTCCATACAAAGATTTCAATTTGTATCGAATTTAAAAACCACTAATAGACCAACGACATTTATAATAGACAGATTACACTATTTGAAAGTGGTCTTCATAAAAACATCAAATTCTGGCAAGTTTTTATCTTCATAAATGGTTATGAACTGACCAAATTGCATATAAGCATACACAAAAGGATTAGAGGCTGCTTGTTCGTAGTTTTTTGTAAAATAGTCTTCTTTGTTTTCTCCTACTGGAACTGGATTGGGCAGTTTTTCAAACATTTTTTTAGCCAATTCATAACATTCGTTAAGTTCTTTGGTTTTGCCAATTTTTCTCCAATACAACATCGCAATGGTATTGGCCAAATGCTCGTTTTGATAGCTTACTTTACTGTTTTTGTAATCATAGATTTCTTGATAAGCGTGACCGTATTCGTGAATTAAATAAAATCCGTTAAAGAACAATCCGAACATTCTTTTTCCTTCGTCTTCACTTCCTGCTACTTCTTTCGTAAAAGCTTTCAATTCAGGTAAAACCTGACTCCAAAGCGGAATATTCACTTGGTTTTTACCGTCAAAAAATATTAAATATGGCGTTGTATTTACAATCGTTTTTGTGGTAAACTTTCCGTCATTTTTAAATTTAGACACCTCTTTTTTAAAGTTATCGGCAATGGTTGTGGCGTCGGTTAGCAATGAAACTGAGTCTTTGTAGGTTGTAAACCAATTGTTTTGGGCAGAAACTGTTTGCAAACAAAGAAATAAAAACGTGTAAGAGAGTATTTTTTTCATATTTTTAGTGTTTAAATGAAAATTTAGCCTTGTTATCTAAAAGTGTTAAAGTAATGTTTGATGATATTGGTAGTGTTTTATTGGTCAAAGACTCTGTTAAAATAATTTCTATTTCTTTTATAACAGTGTGGTCGGTTTTCTTATTCGGCTTGTAATAAATGATAAAATCATTACAATCCACAAAGTTTTGGTTAATTTTAAATTTGAAATTTTTAGCCATTTGTTTCAAATACTTTTCACCGTCTTTATTGACTTCAATCCATACTGATTTTAAGGATTTGAATTTTCTTGGGTATTTATGATCACCATAAACAATTTTATTGAAGTCGGTTGGTGATATTGTTTTCTTAATTTCATCATCTGTAAAACCAAGCATTTTAAGTTCTTCGGCACTGTATTCAAGTATTGAAAATTCCAAATTGGTTTTATTTTCTTTTAATTTCAGTGCATCATACCACAAATGTTTTTTGGAATCCGATTCTAGATATACTTTTTCAATTTCTACTTTAGAATTAATATCTTTTATGCTATCCAATACGCCTATTTTTCTGGATTTGAATTCGATACCAATATCATTCAAATGGTCTCCAAATTTATTGTTTTTTGAAGGTTGTAAAAATTCTAGCGTAGCAAATTCGCCCATAAAATATTTTCCCGAATACTCGTCTGTTGTTGTTTTAGTGGTGTTTTCTTTACAAATAAACAGGGTGTCTTTTACATAATAATTTTTGAATAATGCATCATAATCGACTTTTTCAATACAAACAAAAATCGTGTTGCAATCCATTTTGTATTGTGAATACAATGGCGAAGAGCAAAACAAAATCAGAGAAGAAACTATAAATCTTATTTTCATAAAACATCTATTTGCAGTAAAATTAATATTTTCAAAACTATGAATAAAAATCAAATAGACCAACAACATTTAAAATAGACCAATAGTTATTTGTTTCAATTTATTTATATATTTGAAAAAGATATTTTAATAGATGAATCCTTTCAATTGTATTATTATTGACGACGATGAAATAGATCGACTTACGGTTGTATCTTATGTCAAAAGATTTTCAAACTTGAATATCGTTGGCGTTTTCGAAAGTGCGGAAAATGCTTTACAAATTTTGGATAAACAAGAAATTACAGTCCTTTTTTTAGATATCGATATGCCCTCCTTAAACGGATTGGAGTTTCGAAAGAAAGCAATGAATGTTCCGGTTTGTATTTATATTACCGCCCATCCTGAACACGCCGTAGAAAGTTTTGAAATAGATACTTTAGATTTCATAGTAAAACCCATAAAAAAAGATCGCTTTATTCAAGCCATTAGTAGAATTGAAGACTATATGGAGTTGAAACAAAAAGCACAATTGTTCGAATCCGCTATTGGTGGTGATGTGATTTATATTAAAGAAGGGCATACGGAAACCAAAGTAAAATTACACGATATCATCTATCTTGAAGCCTTGAAAGATTATACTAAAATTGTAACTACGACCAAAAAACATTGCGTTTTATCTACTATTGGCAATTTATTAAAGGAAAATCATTTTCAATCCTTTGTTAGAATTCATCGAAGTTATGCGGTTCAAAAAAATTATATTGACAAAAAAATGACCAATGAACTTTTACTCAACAATGGAACTATTATTCCTATCGGTAGAAGTTATAAAGATACTTTGAGTTTATGAAATGAGCATAAAGGAAATGCGATGCAAACACCGATGAAGATATATGCGACCCGAGAGCCTTGCTCGAACAGGCGAAGCAATTACATATTCCTTTAAAAAACAAATATTATCTGTAGATGAAAAAATTACTTTTTATTGTTGTTTTAAATACTTTCTTGGGCTACTCTCAATCTTATAGCGAGGCGACTTTAGACTCACTAATGGCTGCTTTTAAAACACAAAAAGAACTACAAAAAGCGGGTACTGCCAGAGAAATGGGTTCTTATTTTAAGGCGAATAGTCAATACTATAAATCAATAGAATACCATTTGATAGCTCGCGACATTTTGTCGAAATTAAAGCCGAAAGACCCCAAAACAAAATTGAAAAATCTAGCGATGTGCGATATCAATGTGGGGGCCAATTATTTTTTGATTGGCGACCACAAAAAAGCAATGGAGTATTACATCAACGCTTATAAAATTATACCTGAAGACATCGATTTGTTGCTGAATATGCAAAGTGTATTTTCTAGCCAAGACAATTACGAAAAAGCCTTTTTCTATGCCGAAAAAGCGATGAATGTTGCCCAAAAAACAAAAAACAGTTCAGAATTAGACCGAATTTGGAGTATCAAAAGTGATATTTATTTTAACAAAAAAGATTCGATAAACGGATTTAAAGCTTTAGAAAAGAGTATCGAATTTTCCAAAAATGAAAATGATTTCGAACAATTGGCAATTACCTATACCAATTATGGCGATTTGTTGCCAGATTCAAAGCGAAAAATGGATATGTATTTAAAATCCAAAACGCTTTGGGATAAATACCAACCCAACAATCTATTGGCAATTTCAAACGGAATTTCGATTGCCAATTTTTACAGAAAAATGGAAGACAAACCAGAAATGTTAAAACAAAACAATATTTCGAGAAACGAAGCCATTCAAAAAGCCGAAACTTTGTTGCTGCAACAAATAGAAAATTGTAAAAAAATAAACCATAAAGGAAAAAATTTGCAATATGCAATGGAATGTTTGAGCTACGTTTATGAATTAAAATACGACTATAAAAACGCACACAAGTATTTTCAAGACTGTGTAATGATCTACGATTCATTAAACTCTATCGATTCAAAAAATAAAATCTTGAATGTAGAAGCGTCCTTCAATATCAGTCAAAAAGACAAAGAAATTCAATTCAGTCAAAAGCTAATTCAACAAGAAAAGAAACAAAAATGGTTCTATATTTTCGGAATAGGTTTACTAGCAATTATTGGAGGATTATTATTCTATCAAAGCAGCAACCGAAAAAAGACAAACGAAAAACTACAACTTTTAAATGCTGAACTCGATCAAGCCAACAAAACCAAAACCCGTTTTTTTAGTATTTTGAACCACGATTTAAGAAGCCCAGTGTCTAATCTGATTCATTTTCTTCATTTACAAAAAGACAGTCCCGAATTATTAGACGAAGAAACAAAAAGTAGAATGGAATCTAAAACCATTTCGGGTGCCGAAGACCTGTTGTCATCAATGGAAGACATTTTGTTGTGGAGTAAAGGGCAAATGGAAAACTTCAAACCACAACCCAAAAGTATTTTTGTAAACCAATTGTTTGACGATACTAAGAAAGTATTTTCTGGCTATCAGAAAATCAGCTTTGAATACCAAAATCCTGAAAATATGGAACTATTTACAGACGAAAATTATCTAAAAACCATAATTCGAAATCTGACCAGTAACGCTGTAAATATTTTTACAAATACTACAAATCCAAAAATTATTTGGAAAGCTTGGCAAGAAAATGGAACATCCTATTTATCCATTACAGACAACGGACCCGGAGCGAGCGAAGCACAATTTAGAGCGTTGTATGACGATAAAGAAGTAGTCGGAATCAAATCTGGACTGGGTTTGCACCTTATTCGTGATCTTGCAAAAGCTATCGATTGTCAAGTTTTAGTAGTTTCTGAACTTGAAGGCGGAACCACTTTTACCTTAAAATTTTAAAGCGTAAATTCGCTTTACTCAATTGATATTTTTGTTCTAAACCATGTATTTTTTATCCAAAGAATTATTTTTTCCTCCCGTTTCCGAAGCCAATCGGGATGGAATTCTTGCTATTGGTGGTGATTTGTCATCAGAACGTTTGTTGTTGGCATACAAAAGCGGCATTTTTCCTTGGTTTGAAGAAGGCGAACCCATTTATTGGTGGTCACCCAATCCCAGAATGGTGTTGTTTTTAGACGAATTGGTAGTTTCAAAAAGTATGCGAAACATTCTGAATCGGAATATTTTCAATGTGACTTTCAACCAAAATTTTAGAGAAGTGATTTCGAATTGTCAAAAGATAAAACGTGAGGGTCAAAACGGAACATGGATAACCAATAATATGATTGAAGCCTATTGTAAGTTGAATGAAATGGGCTTTGCAAAATCTGTTGAGGTTTGGCAAAACGAGGAATTAGTTGGTGGTTTATACGGCATCGATTTAGGACATATTTTCTGCGGCGAAAGTATGTTTTCTAAAGTTTCGAATGCTTCAAAAGTGGCTTTTATTGCTTTGGCAAATCAATTAAAAAAAGCCAATTATAACCTTTTGGATTGTCAGGTGTATAACGAGCATCTCGAAAGTTTGGGCTGTCGAGAAATTGACAGAACTGATTTTATGGAACTTCTAATAAGCGAATAATTATGAACTACGTTGTAAAAGAATTATACATCTATCCAATAAAAAGCTTGGCTGGAATTCGTGTTGAAAATGCCAAAGCCGAAGAAATGGGTTTTGAAAATGACCGACGCTGGATGTTGATTGACGAAGAAAATCAATTTATTACCCAACGAAAATACCCGAATTTGAGTCAATTTTACCCCAAAATTAATGAGGGTAAAATCGTTATTTTGCATCAAAATACAACTCACGAATTTTTTATTAATGAAACTGTTGATGAACCTATTTTATCAACCGTTTGGGATGATGAAACCAAGGTTTTCGAAGTGAATAAAGCGACTTCAAAGTGGTTTAGTGAAGTACTTGGCTTTGAATGTAAATTAGTGAAAATCATCAATAATGGTGACAGAAAACACAACAGTACAAAACTTGATATAACATTGAATGTTAGTTTAGCCGATGGTTATCCGTATTTGTTAATTGGTTCTGAAAGTTTGAATTTTTTGAACGAAAAACTGGAAGAAAAAATTACGATTGCAAGATTTAGACCCAATATTGTTATTAGTAGTAAGCTTCCTCACGAAGAGGATTCTTTCGATACATTCCAAATTAGAAATGTAAAATTCAAGAATGCCAAACCTTGCGGAAGATGCATTATGATAAATAATGACCCGAAAAATGGGATTGTAAAAAAAGAACCTTTAAACACTTTGAGTACGTATCGAAAAGTGGACAATTCGATTCTTTTTGGCACAAATGTTATGTGTTTGAATGAAGGTGAGATTAGGGTTGGGGATGTTTTGGTTTTTTAAAGAGATTTAACTTTTTTCCAACAATCTTCCACGTGATCATTGACCATTCCGGTGGCTTGCATATGAGCATAAACTACGGTTGAACCTACAAATTTGAACCCGCGTTTTTTCAAATCCTTGCTAATTTCATCTGAAAGTGGAGAAGTGGCAGGCACTTCTTTTAAGGATTCTCTCTTGTTGTCAATTGGTTTTCCGCCCGTGAAATTCCAAATGTATTTGCTAAAACTGCCAAATTCTTCCTGTACTTTTATGAAATTTTGTGCGTTTGTAACCGCTGAATATACTTTGAGTTTATTTCGAATAATTCCAGTATCTAAAAGCAATTCCTGAATTTTTTCTTCGGAATAATTGACTATTTTTTGATAATCGAAATTGTCAAAGGCTTTACGAAAATTTTCTCTTTTGTTTAATATGGTAATCCAACTCAATCCAGCTTGAAATGTTTCGAGAATCAGGAATTCGAATAATTTTTGGTCGTCATAAACGGGAACACCCCATTCTTTGTCGTGGTATTCTTTGTATAAATCACTAGATAAACACCAGCTGCATCTTTTAGGTTCTTCCATAAATGAGTTCCTTTCGTTCAAAGTTTCAAATTCAAAAATAGGATTTTATTTTGAGATTCTAGGCTTTACGAAATTTAAAAACGCATAGTATTTATCACGCCATTTTCAGTATGGTCAATTGTAAAACCTTTAGTTTGAAGGTTGGCTTTTAGGTGCGCAATCGTGCTGCCATTTACCCATTTGATATCTATAACAGTATCTTGAGTATCGTTGATTTCTACTTGGCCTGAAAATGCATTAGAATTATTTCGTAAGCGCATGATTTCCAGCTGATGCTGCACAACTTCTCTTTTCAATCCTTGCTCAATATCTTGCATTGACAATGTGGTGCGATTAATCTCTTTATGTCCGGCACTACCTCCATTATCGGCTGCTTCGTAATTGTTTTTACCCGCAAAAATATCTAAATACCAAACCTGCGGTATTCCCGGCATAAACATTTGAATGGCTCTTGCCAAAAGCAACTTTTGTTCGTCTTCTCCCAATGCACTAAAAAATGTGGCATTAATTTGATAATAAGAAATTTTATTCCCAGAAGGATCGTAAAGATTTTTTACACGACCACCGCGTTCCATGATTGTGGTCATGATTTTTTCAATTTCGGTATCTTCTAACAATCCTTTGTTGTAAACGCCATTTACCTCCTTGCCTTTCAAATCTAAAACGGGTATTCCATCATGGCAACCGAGCATGTTTACCGTTTTATATCCTTTGGCAATAATCTCTTTAGCCCAACTGAGCAAGGCTTTACTGGTTTGATTTTCGATAGTATGAATCGTTAAACCAGGTAAGAAAAAGTCATAAATATAGTATCCTTCATTAGCAACTTCATCATGTAAATGCAAACCATATTCTGCATGAATTTCGGGTAATAGCATCAAATTATTTTGTTGTGCTATTTTCTTGATACGCTCAAGATATTCCCAAGTCCCCGGTTTGTTAAAAAAATTGGACTCGCCGACCTGTTTATGCAAATAGGCAAAAGCATCTAATCGAAGGATGTTACAACCATAACCGCTTAATTTTTTTAGTGTTTCCTCATAAAATTCCCAAACCAAAGGCGATGCGGCGTTGACATCCATTTGCCCTAAATAAGAACGATTTTGTTCTACAATTTGTAAAATTTCTGATTTAAAAGGAGTACACTCTTCAAAATTAAGAGTTGTAAAATCTTGATTATTGTCAATTGCAGTATTAATTGTAGTAACAATAAATTGACTTTGCTCTTCTGTTACTTTTATGTTTTTTAAATCTGCTACAGCAATTGGATTGTAGGTTATTTGCTGATAAAAAGTATTCCAATAAGGTTGTTCTGTGCCATCTGGAAAACGTACTTTCAATATAGGCAAACCCGACTTTCTCATGAATAATTTGTAGAGAAACTCTGGTTTTGGAATTACAATTCCATCTTCATTTTTTACCCCGTTTCCTTCCCAGAACTCATTCCAATTGATAAAAAAGTCTTTGAATTTAGATTCATTACTGTATTGCAATAGATCTTTAAACTGCGGTGAAGCTACAGAAAGATGATTTAACACAATATCAAATTTCAGCTTTATCTGGAGTTCATTCAAGTCCTTTAAATCTTTTATGTCAACTAAATCCTTGTTTATATCATAATCAATGATAGAAAAACCTCTATCTAAATCACTGTTGAAAAAAGTGGGCAAAACATATATAAAAGAGAAGACATCTTTAAAATTGTCCATTTTTAACATGCTTACGGTATCACTAAATTTCTCTCCAATACTATCTGGATAAACATTTAGCATCACACCATTGCTAATTTTTTTATTATTTTGTTGCATTGTATTTTATAAAAGTTTAGAAAGGATATTGATGTTGTCCGGTAATCGTCCTACATTTTGTAGTTTTAAAGCGGCTAATTTTAAAGCGATATCCAAACATTCATGAATTGATTTTTCTTTTATATGAGCAAATAAAAATCCAGACCAAAAAGCATCACCTGCTCCAGTGGAATCCAAAACTTTCTCAATTTTTATTGCCGGCATTTGTATTACATCTTTCCCTTTTTGAGATAATTTTACCCCTTTGCTTCCCAATGTTAAGCAAACCATATCTACTCCTTGATTGTGAAAAAATTCGAATATCTCTTCGTGCGGAAGTTCCTTTTCAAAAAGACGCAGCATATCATCTTCACTAATTTTTATTAATGGATTGAACTGACAATAGGTTTTGATTACTTTGAAAGCCTTCTTTTGACTTTTCCACAGCTTTTTTGCATAGTTAAGATCAATACTTAGCTTACATCCTAAATCGTGCGCTTCTTGTGCTTTCTTTAAGATAGTTTTCTGTGCTGGATTTTTACTTAATGCGAAACAAGTGGTATGAAATATCTTGGTATTGGATAAAATTTCGCTTGAAATTTGCTCTTCATAAATGCAACAATCTGCTGAACGATAGGGTATAAAATCAGGTGTGCCTTCAGATCTTGAAACAAAAATTACGCTAGTCGACTTGTTCTCTAATACATTAAGGTGGTTTGTATTTACTCCGACACTCGTTAAGCGTTCGGTGATGTAAGAACCAAAACCATCGTTCCCCACTGTTGCAACCATGATAGTATTCAAACCTAATCGCGTTGAATTCATGGCCACATTAGTAGGTGAGCCTCCTAAATACCTATGGTAATCTCTGGTTTCATTAATCAGCACGCCTTCTTGATGCCCAATAAAATCAACTAATACTTCACCAACACAAAGGATGTCTATAGTATCCATCTTATTATTTATTATATTATTCACTTACTTTTGTGTTTTTTATTTTGATTAACAAGGTGCAAATAGCAGCAAGCACTAATAATACACCCGCAAAACGAATTGCTTGACGAGGGTCGTTATCCAAAAAATTCTTTAAAATGTAACCAAAGGACAGGTTTTGGATAATCATTGGAATAACAATCATCATATTTATAATTCCCATATAAACCCCATAACGCTCTTTTGGAACAACTGCAACGACCATCAAATAAGGAATTCCCATCATACTTGCCCAAGCAATTCCGTAGCCAATTATTACCGCAAAAAAGACATATTGATTTTGTACTGTTGGAAACCACAAAAAAGAAATAGCTCCTAATAACAGACACGCAAAATGAATCATTTTTGCACCGTGTTTTTTGGCTAATTTGGCCAAATAAAAAGCAATTGAAAAAGTCACTATAAATCCAAAAGCACCTATTAATCCATTCCATTCTACTGCTTTTTCATAACTCATCACATTCTTTGGAGTCACATTCCACACGGACAAGGCAATACTTTTTGAATTGTTTTGCCAATAGCACATCATCGCATACCACTGAAACAAATAAACCAGAAACAGTTGCCACATCACTGTTGGCATTTCTAAAACGGCTTTATAAATATCAATGAAGGGCGAAAAAATATTTAATGGTTCCGCTTTTAAAAGGATTAATTCTTCTGCGGTTGGCGGGATTTCTTTTGTTTTGCTCATACTCCACCAAATGGAAGTTACAGAAAGAATTGCTCCTAAAAAGAAGGAGGCATAAATCCAAGTGGGTAACGATCCGGTGTAACCAACAAAAACAATTGGAAACAGAAAAAGGGAAATATAAGCCAGAAACTGTCCGAAACCAGTAAAAAAACTTTGCGCCTGAAAACCTACTGGTTGTTGTTCTTCGTCTAGCGTATCAGCGATAAAAGCCCGATAAGGTTCCATAGCAGTATTGTTTCCAACGTCTAAAATCCATAGTAATCCTGCTGCCATCCATAAGGAACTGCTAAATGGGAATAGAAATAATGCGATACTACAAATTATGGCTCCAATAAAAAAGTACGGTTTTCTTCTTCCCCATCTTGGGTGCCAAGTTTTATCACTCATTGCACCAATTATGGGCTGAATCAATAAACCCGTTAATGGCCCAGCAAGATTGAGTATCGGAATTTGATCTGGACTGGCATGCAAAAAATCATAAATAGGATTAACAGCGCTTTGTTGCAAACCAAAACTGTATTGAATTCCGAAAAAACCGACATTCATATTAATAATCTGCCAGAAATTTAGTTTTGCCTTTTTGAACATAGCTCTAGGAATTTTTTTAGTACAAGATTAATAAATGGAAAAAAGAATGAAATAAATAAACGTATTTTTTTCCAAACGTATAAAGAAGCTTCAATAAAACTTGATTTTTTTAAAAATAATTCCTGTATTTAAAAAAATACAGGAATTGTCAACTAACTAAAACGAAACATGAATTTTTTATTAAAATCTATAAGACAAAGCTGCAGAAATTGATCTTCCTGGCATTGGTCTTGCACGAACATAGTTTACTGTATTGTCTGTAATATTTCCTTCTTCAGACTCAGTGATTGCCAAAGTATCGAATAAGTTATTGGCAGAAAGGTTTACAGATAATCCTTTTGTGATTCCTACTTCAACAAAGGCGTTTACGATTACAAATCCATTCATAACTAGTTGATTTGAATCTTGTGCATAAGCTTTGGTTTGACCAATAAAACTCAATCCAGCAGTATTTTTATTTCCTGAAAAGTTATAAGTTGGCATCAAATTGTACATCAATTTTGGTTGTCTTCTTGGCTCATTTCCTGCGTTGTCACCAGAAGTAATTTCGGCTTTTGTATAAGTCAATGCTCCACGTAGATTTAAATTATCCATTAGGTTATAAGACGATTCTATTTCTAAACCATAAGATTTGTAATTGTTTTGGATGATGCTGTTGGATGTCGCTTCATAACCACCTTGCTCATCTGTTTTTGAATGAAAAGCAGTGGCATAAGCGTATCCTTTTGGGAATTTAAGTTTGTAACCCAATTCGGCTTGTGTCAAAAAGTCCAAGGCGTTGATTTTATCTCCATCTAAATAATCCAATCCTGAAAACAAAATACGGTCCGCTTTTGCAGCAGCACCTTTGCTGTATCTGGCAAAAAGAGATTGTTTTGCAGTCAATAAATAGTTAGCACCCAAAGTATAGGAAACATAATCATAATCATAATTTACAGCAGTTTCATTAGCCGTATTTACAGCAAAAACATTTTGTTCTGGAACTGAAATTGTTCCGTTATTATTGATGTCATAAGTTCTTGAAGTTCCACCAGCAAATGATCCGCTAACTTTACCTAAATCATATCTCAAACTACCTTCAAACGAAAGGTTTTCAGTTGCATCCACAGAAATGTTTACATAAGGTGCTGAAACATTATATTGTGTATCATAATTTCTGGCCAAATTACCCCAAGCTGGAGTTCCGTAAGCGTATAAACCATTGTCAGACAATAACTGTCCGGTAGCATTGGTCACATTGATTAGACGAGGATTATCGTCTGAAACTTCCTGTAAATAAGAGTTCCACAACCAAGATGTAGAAATATTTTGAATCGATTTGAAGTAACCCGCAGTAACGCCAACTTTGTCAAATTTTTTCGTGATTCTTAAATCATTCATGAAGTTGCTCAAATCATTTAATTGAGTATCGAACATGTGAATTCTAGACACTAATCCATTTGGATTGTTAAAGGCAGTTCCTGAATTAGCATACGTTAAAGTGGAACCTGCACCAAAAGAAGCTGCAATTGCTGAAGCAGAACCAACTTCTGCTGGAAAAGGAGCGATAAAACCACCGCTGTTAGAAGAATAACGACCGTTTTCAGTGATTTTCCAACCGTCTTCTAAATCAAATGAAGCACTCACACCAATCGATTTTGAAACTGGATTCATTCCATCGGCAACTTTTCCTCTTCTTAATTCACCATCAGGACCAAGACCTACATTGTGGTTCAAGTATATAGATTGTAAAGCTCCTGTTGTAGCATCAAAACCGCTAACGCTTCCCCAACTTGGGTTTGAATTTGTACCCGTAACTTGAATTGGCATTGGCATATACCCAGCAGCTTTGTCGTTTAGAAATTTGGCATAAATAGTCACTTTTCCATTTTGAAATTCTTTTGTAAGGTTAAATTTTACTTGACCACCATTATTAGATGTTGAACCCGTTTTTCTTACTCCTTCACCAGCTCTGTAAAAACCTCCAACGTGAAAATAAAGGCCATCTCCAATTTTTGTTCCGTAGTCAACATCAGTTCTAAAATTGTTATAATCCAATCCAAAACTTGTTCTTAACATTCCGCCTTCAGTTTTACCAGTTTTGCTGATAAAGTTGATGATTCCACCTGGAGAGTTTGAAGATAGAGTAGAAGCAGAACCACCACGAATGGCTTCAATTTTGGCTACGTTTCCATCAAATCTTGTAAAAATATCGGCTGTTGCAAAAGAAATATCACCAAATAAAAGTACAGGAAGTCCATCTTCTTGAATTTGTAAATATTTAGAACCACCAGAAGAAATTGGTACACCACGAACAGAAATATTCGAGTTTCCTTCTCCACCAGAAGATTCAGAACGAATACCTGGAATAGATCTGAAAATTTCGGCAGTTGATCTTGGTGCAGATTGTTCAATTTGTTTAACGTCCATAGTGGTAATGGAAACGCTGGATTTGATTTTTGCTTTTGGGTTTACAACTCCAGTTATGACAACATCTTCTAGTTGAGTCGTTTTTATTGTGTCGTTGACAGGGTTTGTGTCATTTTGTGAAAAAGACAAATTGACAAGCAATAATGCGATTATCAATCCAAGCCTTTTCAATACTAAATTCATTTTTTTCATGGGTTAAAATTGTTTGATTAATAAATAGTTTGGTTATTTTTTGTCAAAACTACTTTTATAACTGTTAAATTTAAGCATATTCTTTTCGAAAACGTTTTCGAAAAGAACGAAAACGTTTTCGATTTGTAATTCATATTTTTTTCTCATATTTGTTAAATGAAAGAGACGACTCTAAAAGAGATTGCTGAAACTTTAGGAATATCCATAACTACCGTTTCAAAAGCATTAAAAAATTATTCGGATGTAAGTGAGAAGACCAGAAAAGCAGTTATTGCTTTGGCGGAGGAACTGAACTACACGCCCAATAGTTTTGCTGTGAATCTGCGAACCAAAGAGTCTAAAACCATTGGTTTAATTATTCCCGAAGTGGTGCACCATTTTTTTTCAAATGTAATTAATGGAATTATTGCCGAAGCTGAGAAAAAAGGTTATCTCGTTATTATTTTGCAATCGAATGAATCCTTGGAACTCGAAAAGAAGCAAGTGGCGCTTTTAATCAATAAAAGAGTCGATGGAATTATTATGTCACTTTCTAACGAATCCAATAATGATTTTCACATCAAGGAAATCCTTCGAAAAGAAATTCCTTTCGTCCAATTTGATAAAATTTCTAAATTAATCCCAAGTTCTAAGGTTATTATCAATGACCAAAAAGCAGCTATGGAAGCCGTTCAGCATTTAATTGACAAAGGCTGCAAAAAAATTGCCCATATTCGAGGCCCTGAAAATCCGCAAAATGCGATTGATCGTTTTATTGGATATAAAAAAGCTTTGGAAAAAAATGGAATTCAGTATGATTCCAAATTAGTTTACACTTGCAAAAATGTAACCTTTGAAGAAGGTTTTGAATTTGCCAAACAAATTATCGAAGAACATCCCGATGTTGATGGGATTTTTGTGATAACGGATTTGGTTGCAGTGGGTGTTTTAGCCTATTTTAATGAAAAAGGGATTCAAGTACCCAATCAAATTGCGGTAATTGGTTTCAGTAATTGGTTTATGTCGCAAGTAATAACACCAAAATTAAGCACCGTTGACCAACCGAGTTATGAAATGGGAGTTGCCGCTTTCAGTTTATTACTCGAAGAGATGGTTTGTCACAAGGAAGGAAAAGTGTTTTTCCCAAGAACAATCGAATTGGAGACGAACATTATAGAAAGAGATTCGAGTTTAAAAGTTATAAAGTGATTTCAGCTTCATAGACCAGAACCTAATTTTTTTATAAAATCACCTGCTACACTTTACTGGATTTATTTGTCTTTTCCAATTTGCCAATAAAACCCTTTCACCGATGGAATATGAGCTGCTCTTCCATAAACAACTAAGTCAGTGTATATTTTTTTTTCATATTTAATTCCAATAGCATTTCCAGAAGTATACATTTTGTTGTCTGAAAAACGAACTTTAAGCCGTCCATCGGTAAATTTGGCATCAGAAATCTTTTCAACAAGCCAGGTAGAATTCCATTTTATTTCAATTTCATTTTCAGAAATTTTCGTAATGCTTTTAACTAATTTTATAGCATCTTTTGGAATTTCAAGGTTTTTAGATAATTCTTCTTGCGTTAACGTTTCTCCTGTTTTACAGCCATTCAATATTTTTTGGATGGTAAAATTGGAAGGTGCCACAGCTTTTTTGGTTTCAGTTTTTGTTGTGGTTGGACTTGCTGGTTCTTTATTGTCAGTGATGCCCTGAGGTGTTTTTATATTGCCGGCTTCGTTTTCTAGCCCTTCATTTGTTTTTTTAGTAAAATTAGGCTCGCTTAAAATAGAACCTTTTGTTTCACTTTGATCTGCTGTTGCGGTCGCATTGGTTGAATCCTTATTTCCTATTGTAGAAATTTCTGTAGTGTCTTTTGCCACATTTTGTTCTTCATCTGAAGCGGAATTGGATTCATTTTCAGATCGCATTTTTCCACAACTTATAAATAGTAAAATGAATAAAATAAAGAATGGTTTTTTTAAATAACACATGGTTTCAAACAATTTTTGGTTAGACTTGCAAATTAGTAAATAATGTCAAAAGTATAAATATTGATGATAAAAAAGGCATGAAAATTATTTTTATTGACTTGTTCTTCACAAGCTATCGGTTTAATAAATTGAAACCAAACAAGGCCTATTTAAACAGCACCTTTTTTCTAAACTGATACAAATATAAAAATCAATTTGTTTGAAATTTTTGAAGTTCTAAAAACTCCTTTTTACTATTTTCTAATTT
>DAORUG010000054.1:0-17409 GCA_035433125.1 Flavobacterium sp. | reverse complement strand
AAATTTCAATTGCGACAAATACTATTGTTAAAGGGAATATCAACTCCGATAATCAGGAATTCAAATTCAATTTCAATTCTCCAAAAGTTACAGCATCTACTAACACATTCGATAATATTCGAGTTAATATCGATAATAAAAACCCGCTTTATAATGCTTTTATTGAATTGGATAGTATTAAAACCAAGTTTTATAAAATCCGCGATTTTAGTTTGATCAACGTGACGATGAAAGACACTTTGTTCTTTCGTACAGAGTTTAAAGGCGGTACAAAAGGTCAAGATTATTTCAATCTGAATTTATACCATACTATAAATAAGGACAATAATAACGTAGTTGGAATACACAAATCCGAGATAAAACTCAAAGATTATTTGTGGTTTTTGAATGAAAAGGAAACACCTAATAACCAAATTGTTTTTGATAAATCTTTCCAAAATTTCAATTTCGACAATATAATTCTAACACACGAGAATCAGGAAATTACCTTTATGGGTGATATAAAGGGCAAAACCTATAAGGATTTAAAATTAAGTTTTAAAAATGTTGATTTAAACCAAATTACACCCGCAGATCCCAAGTTTGTCATCAACGGAAATTTGGATGCAGTTATCAATTATAAGCAAGATAAATCCGTTTTTCAGCCCACAGCTTCCATCCAAATTGACAGTTTGAATATCAATAGTACAAATTTGGGTTATCTGAATTTTGATATTACAGGAGATGAAACTTTTAGAAAATTTGCTGTAAAATCTTCAATCGAAAATGAAAATGTAGATTCTTTCAGCGTTGATGGAAACTTTGAAATTGTTGACAAAAACACCATTTTAGATCTACAATTAAAGCTAGATAAATTCAATTTAGGAATTTTAGGACCGCTTGGAGGAGATGTAATTTCGAATATTCGAGGTTTTGCAACAGGAAATGCCAGTATTGCAGGAAATCTCAAAAAGCCCGAAATCAATGGGCGGCTTTATGTTGACAATGCAGGACTGAAAATACCTTATTTGAACGTTGATTATTCTTTGAATAATAGAACAGTTGTCGATTTGACGGATGAGAAGTTTTTGTTTAAAAACAATGTGCTCACCGATACTAAATTTGGCACAAAAGGAAATTTAAACGGAAGTGTTGAACATAATAATTTTTCTGATTGGAAATTGGATTTGACCATAAATTCCAAAAGATTATTGGTTTTAGACACACAAGACTCTGAAGATGCGGCCTATTATGGTATTGCTTTCATAGATGGTGTAGCAACAATCAAAGGGCCTACAAACTCATTATTTATAAAGGTTGATGCAAAATCCGAAAAAGGATCTTCTTTGAAAATCCCAATTAATAATTCCGAAAGTGTAAGCGATAATGATTTTTTACATTTTTTGACATCCAAAGAAAAGTTTAATATCAAAAAAGGAATTGTTGATAATTCCAGAAATTACAGTGGACTTGAATTGGAGTTTGATTTAGACATTACTCCCGATGCCGAAGTGGAAGTTATTTTGGATAGAAATACTGGTCACGGAATGAAAGGAAAAGGAAACGGAACTTTACTTTTCAAAATAAATACATTAGGAAAATTCAATATGTGGGGCGATTTTCAAGCCTATGAAGGAACTTATAATTTTAAATATGGAGGTTTAATAGACAAGAAATTTACTGTAAAAAAAGGAGGGTATATTTCTTGGGAAGGCAACCCGATGAGGGCTCGTTTGAACCTAGAAGCCATTTATAAAACATCAGCCAATCCATCTGTTTTACTAGAAAATTCATCTTATAACAAAAAGATAGATGTCAACGTAGTTATTGGTGTTCGAGGCGATTTGACCAGTCCCGAACCTGACTTTAATTTTGAATTCCCAACGGTTAGTAACGTGATGAAATCCGAAATTGAATATAAATTGAGCGACAAAGAAGTGCGACAAACTCAAGCGTTGTACTTGTTATCTACAGGTGGATTTCTAAGTTCTGAAGGAGTAAGTCAATCGGCGCTGTCTCAGAGTGCTTACGAAACGGCTTCCAGTTTATTGACGGGTATGATACATTCTAACGACGAAAAATTTCAGGTTAATATTGATATTATTGGCGCAGACAGAACAACCGGAAAAGAAACCGATGGTAGATTTGTAGCCTCAATATCATCTAAAATAAACGAAAGAATTACCATTAACGGAAAAGTTGGGGTTCCATTTGGTGGAATTTCACAGACAGCTGTGGTTGGTGATGTAGAAATTTTATATCGTGTAAATGAGGATGGAACTGTGAATCTCCGCTTTTTTAATAGAGAAAATGACATTAGCTACATTGGTGAAGGAGTGGGTTATACTCAAGGAGTTGGTATTTCTTATGAAGTTGATTTTGACACCTTCAAAGAACTAGCCAACAAAATATTCAAAAATAAAAAAATCGAAAAAGCACCTGATTCAAGTGTTATAGATGATGATTCAAACGTTGCTCCAGAAAAAAAAGATCAGTCAAAATCGAATAAACCCAATTCGAAAACGTTATATCCTAACACAGAGGGAAGAGTTCCTGAAGAAGACTAAATTCAATCGGAGATTCTCTTTAAAATAAATTGTATAGCATATTAAAGCATCACTTATATGAAGAAATATCATTTTTATTGCAATATTTAAGCAACTTATCAACGATAACGTTTGAATTTGCGGGCTTTTACTAATTTATTAAAAACATACCGCCAAATTTGCTGAATGTTTATTAAATTTACACTTTTAATACTTAAATGATGTCAAAAACAATAAAAAAAGTAGGTGTGCTAACCTCAGGAGGAGACTCTCCAGGTATGAATGCAGCTATTAGATCAGTAGTAAGAACTTGTGCTTATCACAATTTAGAATGTGCAGGAATTTATAGAGGTTACCAAGGAATGATAGAAGGTGACTTTATCCCAATGGGACCAAGAACCGTTCATAATATTATAAACAAAGGAGGAACAATTCTTAAATCAGCTCGTTCAAAAGAGTTTATGACTGTTGAAGGTCGTAAAAAAGCCCATGAGCAATTGGTTAATGCAGGAATTGATGCCTTAGTAATCATAGGTGGTGACGGAAGTTTTACTGGTGCAGAAATTTTTAATAAAGAATTCAACTTTCCAGTAATGGGAATTCCAGGAACAATTGACAACGATATTTTCGGAACAAGTCATACTTTAGGATACGATACAGCTTTAAATACGGTTGTAGAATGTATTGATAAAATTCGTGATACTGCAAGTTCACACAACCGTTTATTCTTTGTTGAGGTAATGGGGCGTGATGCCGGTCATATCGCATTAAATGCAGGAATTGGTGGTGGAGCCGAAGAAGTACTGATTCCAGAAGAGGAATTAGGATTAGAAAGATTATTAGATTCGTTGAAGAAAAGTAAAGCAGCCGGAAAATCATCTAGTATCGTTGTAATCGCTGAAGGTGATAAAATTGGTAAAAATGTATTCGAATTAAAAGATTATGTCGAAGCCAATTTGCCAGAATATGAAATTCGTGTTTCGGTTTTAGGACATATGCAACGTGGTGGAGCACCATCTTGTTATGATAGAGTTCTTGCCAGTAGATTGGGAGTAAAAGCAGTCGAATGTTTGATGGAAGGAAAATCCAATTATATGGTTGGGATGCTAAATGATAAAGTAACAATTACACCATTATTGCAAGCCATTAAAGGAAAATCAGTAATTGATAGAGAATTACTTCGAGTTTCTGAAATCATGTCAGTATAAAAGTAAGGCTTACGCCAAATAACAATAAATTAAATAAATAATTAATCTGCTTAAAGTAGGAACTTTAGGCCTAAAGCAAACAAAAAATGTCAAAAGTAAAATTAGGAATCAATGGATTCGGTAGAATTGGAAGAATCGTATTTAGAGAGTCTTTTAATAGAGAAAATGTAGAAGTAGTAGCAATCAACGATTTATTAGATGTAGATCACTTAGCTTACTTGTTAAAATATGATTCAGTTCACGGTCGTTTCAATGGAACTGTTGAGGTTAAAGAAGGAAAATTATTTGTAAACGGAAAAAATATTAGAATTACTGCCGAAAGAGAACCATCTAATTTAAAATGGGACGAAGTAGGAGTAGATGTAGTTGCTGAGTGTACAGGTATTTTTACTACTATCGAAACGGCAAACGCACACATCAAAGGTGGTGCTAAAAAAGTAATTATTTCTGCTCCATCTGCAGATGCACCTATGTTTGTAATGGGAGTAAATCACGAAACTGCAAAAGCTTCTGATCTTGTTGTTTCTAACGCTTCTTGTACTACAAACTGTTTAGCTCCTTTGGCTAAAGTAATTCACGATAACTTCGGAATTGTTGAGGCTTTGATGACTACAGTTCACGCAACAACTTCAACTCAAATGACAGCTGATGGACCTTCTAGAAAAGACTGGAGAGGTGGACGTGCAGCTAGTGTAAATATCATTCCTTCATCTACAGGTGCTGCAAAAGCGGTTGGAAAAGTAATTCCTGACTTGAATGGAAAATTAACTGGTATGTCTTTCCGTGTTCCTACTGTAGACGTTTCTGTAGTTGATTTAACAGTAAAAGTAGCTAAAGAAACTTCTTATGAAGAAATCATGGCTGCCTTAAAATTAGCTTCTGAAACTACAATGAAAGGAATTATGGGATTCACAGAAGATGCTGTTGTTTCTCAGGATTTTATTTCTGACAAAAGAACTTCAATCATTGATTCAACTGCAGGAATTGGTTTAAACTCAACTTTCTTCAAATTGGTTTCTTGGTATGATAACGAATATGGTTATTCAAGCAAATTAATTGACCTTGCTGTTCATATCACAAGCTTAAAATAATTATATTTACAAAAAGAAATCCCGTTAGATTCATTTTTAGCGGGATTTTTTTACCTAACCCAATAACCATTTTTTAGCTTTTTAGTCTCAATAGCTTCGGGATAAAATCTAAAATCTAAAAATTTTTTAAAGATGAGATTATTAGTTGATAGTGGCTCTACAAAAGCCGATTGGATTGCAATTGATGAGGAAGGAAAAATATTGTTTACCACGCGAACATTAGGTTTGAATCCTGAAATCCTTGATGAAGATGAAATTATTGAGCGATTAAATGACAAATTTGATATTCTGCAAAATAAAGATAAAGCCACACATCTTTTCTTTTATGGTGCAGGTTGCGGAACGGATAGAATGAAAATTATGCTTTCTCAAGCTTTTCAAAAATATTTTACAAACGCCATTGTTGATGTTCAAGAAGATACTTATGCAGCCGTTTTTGCAACAACCCCAAAAGGTGAACAAGCTATTGTTAGTATTCTAGGAACGGGTTCAAACTGTAGTTTTTTTGATGGAAAGGTTTTACACCAAAAAGTACAATCACTAGGATATATCGTAATGGATGATTGCAGTGGAAACGTTTTTGGAAAAGAATTAATCCGTAAGTATTATTTCAATAAAATGCCAAAAGAATTAGCAGTAGAATTTGAAAAAGAATACAATTTAGATCCTGACTTTATCAAGAGCAAATTATACAAGGAGCCTAATCCCAATGCCTATTTGGCTACTTTTGCAAAATTCCTAATTCAAAATAAAGAACATGAATTTTGTAAAAAAATCATTTTCAAAGGGATGAAATCTTTTATCAAAAACTATATCCGACAATATGATAACTGCAAAGAAGTTCCAGTTCATTTTGTAGGCTCGATAGCTTTTTATCTCAAAGACGAATTACAAATAATGTTTGATAAATACGAAATGAAACTCGGAAATGTATTGCGACGACCAATAGATGGATTGATAGCTTATCACATTTCAAATAAATAAAACACTAAAAACCTGAGCTAACTATCAGGTTTTTTTAAATGATATAATATGGAAATAGCAATTATTGCTCACGATGGAAAAAAAGCCGATATGGTTCAGTTTTTGAATAAAAACAAAACCATATTGCTACGAGAAGATATCAAACTTCTTGCTACGGGTACAACAGGTTCTAAGGCCGAAAGTGCTGGTTTTAAAGTAAAAAAAATGCTCTCTGGACCACAAGGAGGCGATGCTCAAATTGCGGGTAGAGTGGCTGAGGGAAAAACAAAAATGGTTTTGTTCTTTAAAGACCCTTTATCGAGTCACGCGCACGAATCGGATGTGAATATGTTATTGCGTGTTTGCGATGTCCACAACGTGCCATTGGCTACAAATGAAGCTGCTGCTCAGTTATTTTTGAATGCTATCGCTAAAGAATAGCAATCATAGAAATTTCGACATTTACATTTTTTGGCAAACCTGCCACCTGAACCGTTTCACGTGCTGGAGCGGTTTTTTCGTCGAAATAAGAACCATAAATTGTATTTATTGTTCCGAAATCTATCATATTCATAATGAATATTGTTGATTTTACCACATTTTCAAAAGTCATTCCAGCCGCTTCGAGAACTGCTTTCATGTTTTCCATCACTTGTTTGGTTTCTTCTTCAATGTTGGAAGTAACCAATTCTCCATTTGCTGGATTTATAGCAATTTGTCCTGAAGTATAAAGCGTATTTCCTTTTAGAACCGCCTGATTGTATGGTCCAATTGGTGCGGGTGCATTTTCGGTAAAGATTATTTTTTTCATAAAAAAGATTTAATTATTTGAAATTTGGAATCGAAAAAAGCTAAATTATCTATTGCTGGCGCTTCGTTTATCGTATTTAATATCGCTTAAGATACCTGATTTTATTCCAATAAAGAAACTCCAGTTGGCTTGATCTCCAAAAGGTTGCCAGTTGAAATCCATTCGCCAGCTCAACAAATCTCTTTCAAAACGAAGTTGGGTATAAGTTACGCCATTTTGAACAAAATCATATCCTGTAGAAACTCCAACCTTCCATTTTGGGGTTAAATCTCCATTGGCCGAAACCATTATGGAATTTCCTGTAATTTGGCTTTCTCTGTTGTTATTGCTATACGTAAGCGAATAGGCAAATGTCATATCCCAAGGCAATTTCGAAGCAAAAAATTCGCCAATTTTATCTGTGTCATCATCTGTTTCTTCATCGTCAAACTGGCTGCTTCCTCTGGCGTGATCCATGGTGCTTCGTCCAAATAAATCATCATCGCGACCACCATTTCTTTGGCCTTGTTTATTTTGGTCTTCTTTATCTTTTTTGTCTTTTTCAGAATCTCTACTCGAAATAGAATAATTTAAAGTCATATTGGCACTTGTCATTCTAAACAAACTTCCACCATTATTGATGTTATAAACATTAATTCTAGTCCCACCATTATCAATTGCATACGGGTCTAAAGTTGCTCCAAAATTCATATTCAATTTGTCTTTAAACAGTTGAGTTCCGCCGCTTACACGAACTGGAGCCCATGCAAGTGTGGTTTTTCCATCGGCATTGATGTCATAACTTGTAGAAAAATTCAAATTATTAAGAAGCATTATTTTTTTTGGTTCTACTTTTGTACTGTCGGAATCCGTTACTTTAGCTTCGAATGTATTGCTCAAATCAAATCCAAGAATATTAGAATTTGTATTTCCTGGCGCACCAAAAATGCCTCCTTCGAATCGAGTATAATCTTTAGTCATAGTTCCACTGGCATCGGTGGCATAGGTATCGTAATATTTTTCGAAACTGGGTGTGTAACCATAAGAAAGTGAAGGTCGCATCACGTGTCGTATGGATTTTATTTTATTATCGGGTTTGAAATTAAAGGTTCCATAAATAGTAGTTCCCAAACTACTGGAGAAATTGTAAGTTCTGAAAGAATCAAAGCCATTGATGGTTTGATCTACGACTTCACTTTGATCTTTGTCATAAAAACGGTTGATGGTTTTTATAGTCCAAACTTCGTTATAATTCATTGCAGCCGAAGCACTAAAATGTTTGAATAGTTTGAAATTGGTACTTAATGGAATACTATGTTGAACGCCTAACTTAGCATTATCAAACATTTCTTTTGAAAAAAACAAGGAATCAGTGGTGACAAAACTGTTTCTTCCACTCATATTATATTGTAAATTGATATTTTTGAAAAGCCCTTTTTTCATTCCGTCTTTGCCCACAAAAGGGTAAATTCGATCTACACTGTATTGCAAATCAGGCAATGTCATATTGATTTCAGAAGTTTGGGTGTTTTGCGAATGTGTTGCACTCAAAGATAAACGCGAACCAATAGTTGCCGGAAATGTTTTACTATAGGAAACCGAAGAACTCAAAGTATTATTTAAATTGGATCCTACATTCGACTGATTTATAGATTGTTGAAAATATTTACTACTACCCATATTCACCGAAGCAGAAAAACTAGAATTCGGACTTGATTTAGAATCTTTAGAATGAGACCATTGCAGATTGTAAATATTTTGTTTGGAGTAATCGGGATAGCCTCTTTCGCTATTGATTAAATTTTCAAATCTAAAGTTCAAGTTTCCTCTATAACTGTATCGTTTGGCATAACTGGATTCAAATCGCATCGCATAACTCCCGTTGGTGTAATAATCACCCAAAACCGTTAAATCATAATTGTCGCTAAGCGCAAAATAATAACCACCATTTTGCAATGAAAATCCTCTATTGTTCGAATCGTTATAACTTGGTAAAAGAAGTCCCGAAACGCTGGTTTCTTTACTCATCGGGAAAAAAGCAAATGGTAAAGCTATAGGAGTAGGCACATTGGCAATCACCATATTGGTCAATCCGGTAACGACTTTTTTTCCGGGAATGATTTTTACTTTACTAGTTTGGAAGTAATATTCTGGATTGTCGATGTCTTTAGATGTTGTAAAACGCGCTCCTTTTAAGAAATAAACCGAATCATTTTCTTTTTTTGTCAATACAGCTTTGACTTTGAATTCTCCTTGATCGGTTCTGGAATTCCAAATCAATGCTTTTTTCGATTTGAAATTAAAACGAATTGAATCGGGTTCAATAACATTTTCGCCCTGTTTGAAGTTTGGATATTGAGATGGTTTACCTAAAGAATCTTTTATTCTTCCGGCAAGAACTTCGTTTGTTTCATAGTTCAAAACGATGATTCCTGCTTTCAATTCAGTATCCTGATAGTACAATTCAGCATTGTTGTACAAAGTAATGAGCTTTTTCTTTTGCTCAATTTTTACATAATCAGTAGCCATGTATTTTATTTGTCCCTCAAGAAGTGCTTTCGGTTGAATGCTATCTTTTTTGATCGTATCCGTAATGGTTTTTACAATTGTAGTCGATTTATTTTTGCTTTCAGCGGTAGAAACGGTGCTGACTTTTTGATTATTAGCGGGAATTGATTTCGTTTTTTTGGATATATCTTGTGAATATATTTTACAAGTTCCTATTGTTAGGAAAATTGATAATAAAACGATATTAAATAAGTTTGTATTCAAAGGTTTTAATGCTATTTTTGTAAAAATATGGCTTGTTTTTTGATGTGTCAAACTTACATATAAATTTTGGCAAAAATAATCAAATAATACATTATAGCCTTAGTGTTTTAATTAAATTAACTTTATAGATGAAACTCAACCATAAAATATATAATACAATAAATATTTTAATGCTGTTTATTTGTGGGTTAGTATATTCCCAAAAAAATCAACCTTTTACAATTGTTCTTGATGCTGGTCATGGCGGGAAAGATCCAGGTAATTCATATCACGGATTTAGTGAAAAAGAAATTGCACTTAAAACGACCCTAAAAGTGGGAGCTATTTTGCAAAAAGAAAAAGATTTTAAAATAATTTTTACTCGTACTACTGATACATTTATTGAATTAATAAACAGACCCAAAATAGCCAATAAGTCGAATGCAAATTTATATATTTCTATTCATTGTAATTCAGTTAAAAATTTAGCTCCTTATGGAACAGAAACATTTGTGATGGGATTATCCAGAAGCGGAATGAATTTAGAAGTTGCCAAAAATGAAAACTCGGTTATCTTATTAGAAAATAATTACAAAGAAACCTATGAAGGTTTCAATCCTAAAAACCCCGAGTCATTAATTGGCTTGACTTTGTTACAAGAAGAAAATTTAAATAGCAGTATTAATTTAGCAACAAAAATTCAGGATAATTTTACGCATAATTTAGAAAGAAATTCAAGGGGAGTAAAGCAGCAGCCACTTTGGGTTTTAGATGCGGTTTTTATGCCAGGAGTATTAATTGAATTAGGTTTTTTATCCAATAAAGAGGAAGGAACTTTTTTAAATTCAGAGGAAGGTCAGAATAAAATGGCAATGCAAATAGCAAATGCAATTAAGTCCTATAAAACAGAATATTTTGGTGAACAAACAAATAGTAGAATAAAGAATTATGAGACAGAAAACGTTGCTGTAATAAGTGAAACTAATGATGAAGTAAAACCTTTGTCGGTTTCAAACGATACAGTATATAGAGTGCAACTTTTTGCAACTTCTAAAAAAATACAACTGGACTCGAAACAGTTTAAAGGATTACAAAATGTATCAAGTACTTTTAATAATAATATTTATCGATATACTTATGGTAAAACATTGAGTATTAATGAAGCCAATAAAATGAAGATAGAAGCAAAAAAATCAGGATTTGTAGATGCTTATATTGTTGCTATAAAAGACGGTAAAAGTATTATGGTAAATGATGTTGCAAAGCAATAATAACTAAATTTGTAAAAATTTTGAAATTAATGAAAGAATTTAGTAGGTCTTCTATCAAGCTATCATTTATGATATGGTTTGTTTATAGCTCTGTATTTGCTCAATCTGATATTTTCAGAGTCACTTTGGATGCGGGTCACGGAGATCATGATTTTGGTGCGGTGTATAGTGGTCGAGTTGAAAAAAACATCAACTTGGCTTTAGTTCTCAAAGTGGGCAAAATATTAGAAAAAAACCCAAAAATTGATGTGATTTACACCCGAAAAACCGATATTTTTATTGATTTAATTGAAAGAGCCAATATTGCGAATCGGGCCGATGCCAATATTTTTGTTTCAATACATTGCAACGCCAACAAAAACACAGCAGCTTCCGGAACCGAAACTTATGTGATGGGGATGAGCAAAGTAGCTTCTAATCTTGAAGCTGCAAAAAAGGAAAACTCCGTAATTACTTTGGAGAAAGATTATAAAGAGAAATACGAAGGTTTCGATCCTAATTCCCCCGAAACTATGATTGGAATGACTTTGATGCAGGAAGAATATTTAGAATATAGTATTTCCTTAGCCAGCAAAATTGAAGATAGATTTGCCGATTTAGGAAAAGAAATCAGACACGGTGGAGTAAAACAAGCCCCATTTATGGTGCTTCATAAAGCTTATATGCCCAGAGTTTTAGTTGAAACCGGATTTATTTCTAATCCTGTTGAAGGAAATTTATTAAACTCTGAAGAGGGGCAAAACGAAATTGCCCAAGCCATTGCCGATGCTATTGTCAGTTACAAAAGAGAATATTTTGGTGCCGATACTACCGATAATATTAGTGAAAGAACCGTTAAAAAAATAATCGAAAAGCCTGTAAAAGATACTTCATCAACAATTGAAAAAAAACCTGTGCTAAATAAAGACAGTTCAGCAACCATTTTTAAAGTTCAGTTATCAGCAAGTGTAAAGAAAGTGGAATTGGTTTCCAGTAATTTTAAAGGTTTGAAAAATATAACGATGTCTTCAGAAGGTAAATATTACAAATATATGTATGGAGAAGCTTCTAGTTATGAAGACGCTAAGAAATTATTACAGGAAGCAAAATCCAAAGGATATGATTCAGCCTATTTAATAGCTTTTAAAAATGGCGAAATGATTAGCGTACAAGAAGCAATCAAATAAATTATTAACTTCAAGTTTAATTTATTTATATTAAATTTGTCTAAAATTTTACACTTTGAAATTATCACGAGAAATTAAAACTGCCGTCCTTGTCATCTCGACAATTTTATTATTTATTTGGGGGTATAGTTACCTGAAAGGTAGAGACCTTTTAGATAAATACCGTACATTTTATGTGCAATACGACAATGTTGAAGGTTTGTCTCCATCTGCATCAGTCACTATAAATGGTTTGATTGTGGGAAAAGTAACCAAAATTACTTTAGACAAAAATACAGGAAAGTTAATAGTTCAACTGCAACTTAAAACAGATTTTCCAATTTCTAAAACTAGTACAGCAGTCATCTACAAACCGGGTTTTATAGATGGAAAACAAATTGCAATACATCTCAATCTTGCCGACAAAACAGAATGTGCCGATGGACAAATTCTTGTCGGATTATCTGAATTGGATTTGACCGAAGCATTGAAGCAACAATTAGTTCCACTTCAGGCAAAATTTGAGAAAGTGATGCTCAATGCTGACAATTTATTGACAGGAATAAATAATGTTTTAGACAATAAAGGGCAACAAGATTTGAAAACAAGTTTAGCTGAATTGAGCCAAACGATGGAGCAATTTCACAAGGCTTCTTCAAGTATCAATACTATTCTTGACGATAACAAAGGACAAATAAACGGTGTTGTGACCAACTTGAATAAAGTTTCGAGTAATTTTTCTAAAATTTCCGACTCTTTAGACAAAGCCGATTTAGGAAAAACAGTCGTAAATCTCCAAAAAACATTGGAAAAAGTCGATAAAATGATGGCAAATCTTCAAGAAGGTAAAGGCTCTATGGGCAAACTTATCAATGATGAAGCTTTGTATAATAATTTAGAAAAAACTTCAAAAGAACTAGAATTATTATTAGAAGATGTTAGGCTTAACCCAACGCGCTATGTGAATGTATCCGTTTTCGGAAAGAAAAACAAACCTTATGTTGCTCCAGTAAACGATACAGTTTCCAAATAAAAAACGTGTAATTATGGGTTATTTAGATTCTATTTTATTTGCAATTCTATTAATTATAGGATTTGGTTATTTTTTTAATAATATAAAAAAAATCACCAGAAATATAAATTTGGGTACTCCCATAAATCGCAGTGACAATCCCAAAGCCCGTTGGACAAACATGGCGATGATTGCTCTCGGGCAATCCAAAATGATTAAAAGACCAGTGGCAGGAATGCTTCACATCATTGTTTACGCAGGTTTTATCATCATCAACATCGAATTGCTCGAAATAATAATCGACGGATTATTTGGAACTCATAGAATTTTTGCTCCTCTAGGAACTCTCTACAATGTTTTAATTGCTTCTTTTGAAATATTGGCTTTGTTAGTTTTAGTTGCTGTATTTGCTTTTTGGACAAGAAGAAATATCATTAAATTGAATCGGTTTATTCATAAAGACCTAATCGGTTTTCCCAAAAATGACGCCAATTACATACTTTATTTTGAAGTAGTTTTAATGTCATTGTTTCTATTAATGAATGCTTCCGATTTGCATTTGCAAAACATTCCCGGTGGTTTTTCGCATTACATCAAAGCAGGAAGTTTTCCAATAAGTCAATTTATACAACCTTTATTCAATGGCGTTTCCAGCGAATTAGTTATGATTCTCAACGAATTATTTTGGTGGTTGCACATTATTGGAATTTTGATATTTATGAATTATTTGTATTATTCAAAACACCTTCATATTCTGTTGGCTTTCCCAAACACCTATTTTGCAGATTTGAATCCAAAAGGACAACTCTCCAATTTAGAATCCGTAACCAATGAAGTAAAATTGATGATGGATCCCAACGCCGATCCTTACGCGACACCAGTTATAGATGAAAATGCCGTGCCGAGTAAATTTGGAGCAAGCGATATTCAAGATTTGAATTGGGTTCAGTTATTGAATGCCTATACTTGTACCGAATGTGGTCGTTGTACATCGTCTTGTCCTGCTAATCTAACAGGAAAAAAATTGTCGCCTCGCAAAATAATGATGGATACCCGAGACAGAATCGAAGAAGTAGGGAAAAATATCGATGCCAATAAAGGAATTTTCGTTCCCGACAACAAATCATTATTAAACGATTACATCACACCCGAAGAATTATGGGCGTGTACATCCTGTAATGCTTGCGTCGAAGAATGTCCAGTAAACATCAGTCCGCTTTCAATTATTATTGATTTGCGACGTTATCTAGTGATGGAACAAAGTGCTGCGCCAACTTCATTAAATGCAATGATGACCAATATCGAGAACAACGGAGCGCCTTGGCAATACAACCAGCAAGATAGATTGAATTGGAAAAACGAAATATAGTTTAAAGGTTTAAAGTTTAATCGATTAATCGGTTAAACGTTTAACCAATTAACCGATTAAACAAAAAGAAATGCAAGAAGTTTTAGTAGTACCAACAATGGCCGAAATGTTATCTCAAGGCAAACAACCTGAAGTATTGTTTTGGGTAGGTTGTGCAGGAAGTTTTGATGATAGAGCCAAAAAAATCACAAAGGCATTTGTCCGAATTTTGAATCGTGCCAAGGTGCCCTTTGCCGTTCTCGGAACCGAAGAAAGTTGTTCTGGCGATCCAGCAAAACGAGCTGGAAACGAGTTTTTGTTTCAAATGCAAGCGATGACCAATATTGAAGTTTTGAATGGCTACGAAATTAAAAAAATCGTTACCGCTTGTCCGCATTGTTTCAATACTTTGAAAAATGAATACCCGGAATTGGGCGGAAAATATGAAGTGCTGCACCACACAGAATTCCTAAAATCCTTGCTCGACGACGGAAGATTAACCATCGAAGGAGGACAGTTCAAAGGGAAAAGGATCACATTTCACGACCCTTGTTATCTAGGAAGAGCCAATAATGTCTATGAAGCTCCCAGAGATTTAATCAAAAAATTGGATGCCGAATTAGTCGAAATGAAACGTTCTCGTTCCAACGGATTATGCTGTGGAGCAGGTGGAGCACAAATGTTTAAAGATGCAGAACCTGGCAACAAAGAAGTGAATATAGAAAGAACCGAAGATGCTCTTGAAACTAAACCCGATATTATTGCCGCTGGTTGTCCTTTTTGCAATACCATGATGACAGACGGAATCAAAAACAAAGAAAAAGAAGGCGAAGTAAAAGTAATTGACATCGCCGAATTAATTGCAAATGCAATGGATTTGTAATTAAATAGAAATTAAAAATCTGCTCCCGATAGCTATATCGGGACTAAAATCTAAAATCTCATGCTTATACCTTTCGAAAATTTACCATTAGAATCCAAAATCTGGATTTACCAATCCAACAGAAAATTCTCCGATGCCGAATTTTCCGAAATAGAAGCTGATGTGATTTCCTTTCTTGAAAAATGGGAAGCGCACAGTGTTGGTTTGGAATCGTCGTATCAATTGAAATACAATCGATTTATAATTATTGCCGTGAATCAGGAAGTGCAGGCTGCGACTGGCTGTTCTATCGATTCTTCGGTGCAATTTATTCAAAAATTGGAACAAAAATACAATGTCGATTTGCTTGATAAAATGAATGTAACTTTCAAAAATGGCGAACACATTGCCCACAAAACTTTGATTGATTTCAAGAAAATGGCCAAAGAAAAAGCCGTTACCGAAAACACTATCGTTTTCAATAACCTCGTTAACAATATAGAAGAATACAATGAGTCTTGGGAAGTTCCAGCTATGGATAGTTGGCACAGTCGGTTTTTCTAGAATAAATTACAGGAACAAGTTCGGTATTCTTTATATGTATTCATCATTCCAATTCGGGAAATACTAATTTATTAAGTTCTTTTCATCAAAATATACACATGAAAATAGCAATTGTTTGTTATCCAACTTTTGGCGGAAGTGGCGTTGTCGCTACAGAATTAGGGCTAGAATTGGCACGTCGTGGTCACGAGATTCACTTTATTACCTACAGCCAACCCGTTCGTTTAGCGCTATTAAATCCAAATGTTCATTATCACGAAGTGAATGTTCCTGAATATCCATTGTTTCACTTTCAGCCCTATGAATTGGCTTTATCGAGCAAATTGGTCGATATGGTGAAGCTTTATAAAATTGAATTATTGCACGTTCATTATGCCATTCCGCACGCTTATGCAGGTTATATGGCAAAGCAAATGCTCAAAGACGAAGGCATAAATCTCCCAATGATTACGACACTTCACGGAACCGATATTACCTTGGTGGGAAACCATCCTTTCTATAAAACTGCGGTAACTTTTAGTATCAATAAATCCGATTTTGTGACCTCAGTTTCTCAAAGTTTGAAAGAGGATACCCTTAAATTATTCAATATTAAGAATGAAATTCAGGTAATTCCCAATTTTATCGAATTGGATAAAAACACCATTGACCCAAGTATTTCGTGCCGTCGATCGGTTATGGCGACTGAAAATGAGCGAATTATTACGCATATCAGCAATTTCAGAAAGGTGAAACGAATTCCAGATGTGATAAAAATATTTTATAAAATTCAACAAGAAATTCCTGCCAAGTTGATGATGGTAGGCGATGGACCTGAGAAAGAAAAAGCTGAATATTTATGCCAAGAATTAGGCATTCTCGATAGAGTGATTTTCTTTGGAAACAGTAATGAAATAGACAAAATACTAAGTTATACCGATTTATTCTTACTGCCCTCCGAAACCGAAAGTTTTGGACTTGCCGCTCTCGAGGCAATGGCTTGGAGTGTTCCTGTAATTTCCAGCAATTCTGGAGGTTTACCTGAAGTAAATTTTGATGGGATTTCAGGATATTTGAGTGATACCGGCAATACTGATGAAATGGCCGAAAATGCATTAAAAATATTGAAAGACAGCAAGACCTTGAATAAATTCAAAGAAAATGCGTTATCAGTTGCAAAGCAATTTGATATTGAAAAAATTCTGCCTTTATACGAGGAACTTTATCACAAGGCTATAAATAAATTTTTATGAAAAAAGCAGTTCTATTTATTCTAGCTTTAATTTTGGTTTCTTGTGGAGCTTCATCTTCAAAAACTTCGGGAAAGAATGTGTTGTATGAGGTTTTAACACAACAAACAGATGGTGGGGCAAGTATTCGCTTTTTTGAGATTTTATCTGAGGAAAATGAAATCGTCATGTTGCAAAATGACGAGAAATTAAAAGAAAAAATCAAGACTAACGATATTCAAACGTCTAATTTTATAGTTTTGAATATGGGCGAAAAAACTTCTGGAGGTTATAAAATTGGTATTGAATCTGTTGTTGAAACTGATAAAAATATAATAATTACGATTAAAGAAACTTCACCACAATCCAGTTCAATGGTTACACAAGAAATTACAACTCCTTATTGCGTGGTAAAAATAAATTCGAAAAAGGAAATTATCATCAAATAAAATCGGGAGCAGAAATGTATTAAACTCATTTGTATTGGATGTAAATCATATTTTTATACCATATTTCCAACATTAAAACTAAAACCACCTGCTTGAAAAACAGTTGCTTCTACTACCCATAATTTGGTCTCCAATCTAAACTTAAAACAATTGAAAAAGACAGGATTCTAAATTGCTTTTTCAAAACTTCGTACTTTAAACTTTTGAACTTTGAACTAAAAT
>DAORUG010000053.1:0-17755 GCA_035433125.1 Flavobacterium sp. | reverse complement strand
AAAAAACAAGGAACATTGGAAACTAAAATCAGAAATTAAACTCTTGAAATCAGAAATTGATACATATGTCGAAAATTTCGATTCGGAGAATTTATTCCAACTCAATCTAGAAAATAACACCATTTTATCAGACCTTATTTGGGTTGAAAATTAATACTTTATGAACTACATCGGCTCTAAGCAAAAGTTATCTTCCTTCATTCAAACTACTGTAAATTCAATAGTTGGAGAAGATTTATCGCAAAAAACATTTTGTGATTTATTTGCCGGAACCGGAATTGTAGGTAGAACTTTTAAACCCAATGTAAAAAAAGTCATCAGCAATGATTTAGAATATTACAGTTATGTTTTGAACAAAAATTATATTGAAAATCACGAAACATTAGATTTTCATTCAAACATCGAGGAACTCAATAATCTCGATGGAATCGAAGGCTTTATTTTTAATGAATATTCTGAAAACGGAGCCAAAGAAAGACTTTATTTCTCTGAATACAACGGAAAAAAAATAGATGCTATTCGGCAACAAATAGAACTTTGGAAAAAGGAAAAAATCATAAATTCAAAAACCTATTATTTCCTTTTGGCTTCCTTGTTAGAAAGCGCCGATAAAGTGGCGAATACAGCTTCGGTTTATGGCGCTTATTTAAAAAAAATCAAGAAATCGGCTCAGAAAAATCTTGTTTTGGAACCTGCTATTTTCTCTCTAAACGACAATGAACACGAGGTTTTCAATGAAGATAGCAATCTTTTAATAAAGAAAATTGAAGGCGACATTTTATATTTGGACCCACCTTATAACGCTCGTCAATACGGTTCTAATTACCACTTGTTGAATACAATAGCAAAATATGATACCTTTATTCCAAAAGGAAAAACAGGTTTGAGAGATTACAATCGTTCGGATTATTGCAGCAAAACAAATGTTAGAAAATCCTTTGAAGAGTTAGTAAAAAACGCTAATTTCAACTATACTTTTTTAAGTTACAACAACGAAGGTTTAATGAGCGAAGACGAAATTAGAACTATTATGTCCAAATACGGAAAATACGATTTGGTGACCACCAATTACCAACGTTTTAAAGCCGACAAGACAGAAAATAGAATTCACACAGCAAGCAGCACAACTGAATTTTTGCACATTTTAGAAAAATAATTACAGTAAAAAATATGAAAATAATAGCCGTAATCGGAGCAGGAACAATGGGTAACGGAATTGCGCATACTTTTGCACAAAGTGGTTTTGCCGTAAAATTAGTCGATGTTTCCGAAAAGTCTTTGGATAAAGGAATGGCAACTATTTTTGCCAATTTAGACCGAATGGTTGCCAAAGGAACCATTACCGAGGAAGAAAAATTCAAAACCATCAACAACATCATTACTTATACTGACATCAAAGACGGAGTTGTAGGTGTGGATTTGGTTGTTGAAGCTGCGACAGAAAACGTGGAATTGAAACTCAATATTTTCAAGCAATTGAATGAAATTTGTTCGCACAATACCATTTTTGCAACCAATACTTCTTCTATTTCCATCACTCAAATTGGCGCTGTTGTGGCTCATCCGGAACGTGTTATCGGAATGCACTTTATGAATCCTGTGCCGATTATGAAATTGGTCGAAATCATTCGGGGTTATAATACGAGTGACGAAGTGACGAAAATCATTATGACTCTATCTGAAAAACTGGGTAAAACTCCCGTTGAAGTCAACGATTATCCTGGTTTTGTTGCCAATAGAATTTTGATGCCAATGATTAATGAAGCCATTGAAACGCTTTATAACAAAGTCGCTGGAGTTTATGAAATTGACACCGTTATGAAACTCGGAATGGGACACCCAATGGGACCGTTGCAATTGGCAGATTTTATTGGGCTTGATGTATGTTTAGCAATCTTGAACGTAATGTACGACGGTTTCAAAAACCCGAAATATGCTCCTTGTCCTTTATTAGTCAATATGGTTCGAGCTGGAAAATTGGGTGTGAAATCTGGCGAAGGTTTTTATGATTATAGTGAAAGTAAGAAAGCAGAAAAAATCTCGAAACAGTTTATTTAATATGTCAATCGCACAAAACCTCCTCAAAATAAAATCCACTTTACCATCAACCGTAACACTTGTTGCCGTTTCTAAAACCAAACCAATTCCCGATTTGATGGAAGCTTATGATGCGGGTCAACGCATTTTTGGCGAAAACAAAATTCAGGAAATGGTAGAGAAATGGGAAGCAATGCCAAAAGACATTGAATGGCATATGATTGGTCACGTACAGACGAATAAGGTTAAATTTATGGCACCGTTTGTGAGCTTGATTCACGGTGTGGACAGCCTGAAATTATTGGAAGAAATCAACAAACAAGCGAAAAAAAACAATAGAATTATTGATTGTTTATTGCAAATGTATATTGCCGAAGAAGAAAGTAAATTTGGTTTAGACGAAGAAGAACTCAACGAGATTTTAGCTTCAGAAGCATTCAAGGAAATGAAAAACATTCGAATTGTTGGATTAATGGGAATGGCGACTTTTACAGACAATCAAAAACAAATCAAAAAAGAATTCACCCATTTGAAATCGATTTTTGATGGTATGCAATCGCGTAAAGACACACTGCAGTGCGTCTCTACATTGTCAATGGGAATGTCCGGCGATTATCAACTCGCAATTGAATGCGGAAGTACGATGGTTCGGATAGGAAGTAGTATCTTTGGAGGACGATAAATTTCAAAGGCAATTTGATTCTATTAATGATGAGATTCCTTCGGACTCAAGAGCTCTGCTCGAACTGGCAAAGCAATGACAAACTGAAAACTAAACACAAATTCCGATAGCTATCGGAACTGAACAACGAACACATATTTTGTACGCAATACTCGACATAGAAACCACCGGAGGACAATTCAACGAAGAAGGAATTACAGAAATTGCCATCTATAAATTTGACGGTCACGAAATCGTGGACCAATTCATCAGTTTGGTCAATCCAGAAATTCCGATTCAACCGTTTGTAGTCAAATTGACTGGAATCAATAACGCAATGTTGCGCTCAGCTCCAAAGTTTTTTGAAGTTGCCAAGCGCATCATCGAAATGACCAATGACTGCGTTCTAGTAGCCCACAATGCCGATTTTGATTATCGAATACTTCGCACAGAATTTCGCCGTTTGGGATATGATTTTAATGTAAAAACACTTTGTACAGTCGAACTTTCTCAAAAATTATTACCCGAACAACCTTCACACAGTTTAGGAAAATTGGTTCGAGCACTTGGAATTCCAATGGCCGACAGGCATCGTGCCAATGGAGATGCTATGGCTACGGTAAAACTCTTTAAATTGTTACTTGAAAAGGATGTTGAAAAAACAATTTTGACAGAGTTAATCAAAAGTGAAATCAAAAAAGGAATTGCTCCAAAATTATTAGACATTGTACAAAATATACCCCAAAAAACTGGAGTTTATTATATTCATAACGATAAGGGAAACCTAATTTATATAGGTAAAAGTCGCAATATCAAAAAAAGAATTAATCAGCATTTCACTGGAAATTCTACAAAATGCAAAAAAATTCAAAACGAAGTTTTTGATGTCACTTATGAAGAAACAGGTAGTGAACTCATCGCTTTACTTAAAGAAAGTGAAGAAATAAAAATCCACAAACCAATACACAATCGAGCACAACGCAAAAGCATCTTCCAGTTGGCTTTGTATGCCGAAAAAGACAAGAACGGTTACTTGAACCTGAAAATTCAAAAATTCGACGGAAGAAAAAAAGAAATCACTTCATTTTCATCATTACAAGAAGCTAAAAATACTGTATTTCAAATTACCACAAAGTACCAATTGTGTCAAAAACTAACTGGTTTATACCAAACTAAAAAAGAATGTTTCCAATACGGAATCAAAGAATGTGATGGTGCTTGCATCGGAGCAATAACTGCAGAAGACTATAATATTAGAGTGAATACATTTCTTGACGAATGGAATTACAAAACTCAAAACATGATAGTTATCGATAAAGGTCGAACTATAAGCGAACGATCTGCAGTACTGATAGAAAATGGCATTTACAAGGGTTTTGCATTTTATGAATTGAATTACCAAATTACAAATCCAACTATTCTGCATAATATTCTTACGCCGATGCAAAACAATCGGGATGCAAAAAATATTATCCAAAGCTTTATGCGAAAGTCAAAAACTATTAAGGTTATAAATTTTTAATTTATATTTGGCAGTATGCACAAAATAAAATCAAAATTCAATCTTCTTCGGCAAAAAATCCATATCATCATTTATGGTACAAATACTGTAGCAGGAAGGTTATTTGACCTCATTCTTTTAGGGTTAATTCTCTTGAGCGTTTTTTTGGTAATGCTCGAAACCGTCAAGGGATTTGATGAAAAATACCACCATCAACTCATTATTTTAGAGTGGATTATCACTGGTTTTTTTACCCTTGAATACCTCCTAAGAATCGCCACAACCAACAGACCCCGAAAATACATTTTCAGTTTCTTTGGCATTATCGATTTACTTGCCATTTTACCCATGTATTTATCCTTTTTCTTTCTAGGCTCCAAGGTTTTTTCAATAATACGTGCTCTTCGATTATTGCGATTATTCAAAATATTAAATCACCCTAAATTTACGGGACAGTCATTACATATATTAAAAGCATTGAACGCTAGCCGAGGAAAAATAACCGTTTTTCTCTATTTTGTCCTCATTAGCACCATCATTATTGGCTCGATAATGTATGTGGTCGAAGGCGAAGAAAACGGATTCACCAGCATTCCAACCAGTATCTATTGGACAATTGTAACACTAACAACCGTCGGGTATGGCGACATTTCACCCGCAACACCTTTGGGACAATTCATCGCCTCGCTGGTTATGATTCTGGGATACGGAATCATCGCTGTGCCAACAGGAATTGTAACTGCCGAATTCGCAAAAACAAATAGCAACAAAACTGAACCCGAAAAACAATCGTGTGAAAATTGCGGTGTGGCTCATCATAATCCAAATGCAAAATTTTGTTATCATTGTGGACATCCGCTAACATTAAAATAATATGAAGCTATTTCCAGCTGTACTCTGCAACTCCTCGTTGTTCAAGTTGTTTTTCTAAGGCATAAAAGGAGCTTCCTTTGGTCGCTCTTTTACACCAAGAAAAACTAACTTTCACCACTGTGGGGTTTCCGTTTCCATCTGGGCTAAAAAATATGAAGTACTTAATTACCATTGTCGGACCAACAGCCATAGGAAAAACTGCCTTAAGCATTGCCTTGGCACAACACCTCAATTGCGATATTATTTCCTGCGACAGCCGACAGTTTTTCAAGGAAATGCAAATTGGTACCGCTGTTCCCACCACCGAAGAATTGGCTGGAGCACAACACCATTTCATCCAAAACAAATCGATTTTCGAAAATTATACTGTAGGCGATTTCGAAAAAGAAGCTATTGCAAAACTAGACGAATTATTCTTATCCAACGATTATGCAGTAATGGTTGGTGGTTCCGGATTATACGTAGATGCTGTTTTGAAAGGCTTTGACGATTTTCCCGAAATTGATCCTTCAGTTCGAGAAGAAGTAACTTCAAATTACGAAAAATCAGGAATCGAATATTTGCAAACCGAATTAGAAAAACGAGACCCCAATTATTTTGAAGTCGTAGCCAAAGAAAATCCACAACGAATGATGCGAGCCTTGGAAGTTTGTATTGGTTCCGGAAAACGGTATTCTTCCTTTTTAAACCAGAAGAAAAACACTCGAAACTTCACTCCTATTCTCATTGGTCTGGAAGCCGAAAGAAGCGTAATTTACGACCGAATAAACCAGCGAGTGGATATCATGATTAACGAAGGTTTATTGGCGGAAGCCAAAGAATTATTTCCTCACAAAGACTTGAATGCCTTACAAACAGTTGGTTATAGGGAGTTATTCAGCTATTTTGAAGGCGAAATCTCCTTGGAATTTGCCATCGAAGAAATCAAGAAAAACACCCGACGATTTGCCAAAAGACAACTCACTTGGTTCAAAAGAAATGAAAACACAAAGTGGTTTGATTACTTAATTAATAGAAATGAAATCATTGAATATATAAAAGAAATTCAAAATTTAAACAGGAAATAAAATGCCGATAGCAGAAAATTTTACCTCCATATTCAGCAAAGATTGGGAGATTAATTTCACCCAATGTCTTCCCAATGGTTTTTTAAAATACACTGATTTATGCAATATTTTGCAATTGACTGCTGCAGCTCATTCCGAGGTGGGAGGCATTAGTTTTTCGGATATGCAGGAATTCAATCAGGCTTGGGTTTTGAGCAGAATGCGCGTTGAAATCAAAGAATTACCCCAATGGAAAGACATTGTAACCGTAAAAACCTGGATTAACACACTCGAAAATTCCCGTTCCGTTCGTGCCTTGGAATTGTATGTCAACGGGAAAAAAATGGTGGGTTGCGAAACTTTTTGGGCGGTTTTCAACACTAAAATAAGAAGACCGGAAGCCTTGGCTTTACCATTTGAACATTTTGAATTGTATCCTGAACATAAAGCAACTCAAAATCCTTTTTCAAAAATTAACATCAGTAACGAAACCGAAATGGTTTTTGAAAAAACTGTTGTTCTATCGGATTTAGATATTGTCAATCACGTGAATAACGTAAAATATTTGGAATGGTGTCTTGATTTTATAGACGTAAAATTAATTTTTAATCAAAAAATAGAAAGTTTCGAAATGAATTTCTTGAAGGAATTATCATTACGGGACACCATTGCTATTCACGAAAACCTGATTTCTGAAGCGATGATTTTTAGCATTACTAAAGATGATAAAACCTGTTTTGCCTTGCAGTTGAATTTGAAATAAAACAAAAAAGCTTCGATTTCTCGAAGCCTTTTTCAAATTATAACAATAATTTATTTTTTAACCACCAATCTAAATCCTTCTCCGTGAATGTTTAGGATTTCCACATTTGGATCAAGCTTGAGGTATTTTCTCAATTTGGCTATATATACGTCCATACTTCTGGAAGTGAAATAATTATCGTCTCTCCATATTTTCGTTAAGGCCAATTCTCTGGGCATTAAATCATTTTCGTGAAGAATCAACATCTTCAACAATTCGTTTTCTTTTGGAGACAATTTCACCGGTTCTTCATCGTTTATGGATAAAAATCGTAGTTTAGAATTCAAATGAAATTTACCCACATTAAACTCAAATTGAACTGGTTCGGATGGAGCTGCAGATGATTTTCTTTGAATTATAGCTCTGATTTTCATCAACAAAACCTCAGAATCAAAGGGTTTGTTCAAATAATCATCAGCACCAGCTTTGTATCCTTTCAGCACATCTTCTTTCATAGATTTTGCTGTTAGGAAAATAATTGGCACTTCTTGATTTTTTTCTCTAATTTCTTTGGCTAATGTGTAACCATCTTTGTAAGGCATCATTACATCCAAAATACACAAATCATAATTATCCTTTTTGAATTTTTCAAAGCCTTCCATCCCGTTTTTTGCCAAAGTCACATCAAAATCATTTAGCATTAAATAGTCTTTTAGAACAGCCCCAAAATTGAGGTCGTCTTCAACCAAAAGTATTCTTTTATTTACATTTTCCATATCTTAATTTATTAATGGTATTTTTATTATAAAGGTACTCCCTTTTCCCTTTTCACTTTCTACATAAATTTGACCGTTGTGGTCGTCAATAATTTTCTTTACATAAGCTAAACCTAGTCCGTGGCCTTTAACATCATGTAAATCTCCTGTATGCTCGCGATAGAATTTTTCGAAAACTCTTTTTTGAGCAATTTTACTCATTCCAATTCCATTATCTTTAATCTTAATAATCAAAAATTCTTTTACGTTTTCAGTAAAGATGTCAATTTTTGGAATATTTGGAGAATACTTTATAGCATTTTCCAAAATATTCACAATTACATTAATAAAATGAACTTCGTTCAACAAAACATTGGTTCGTTCTGCTACAAAATGTTTAGTAATAGTGCCTTGTCTGTCTTCTAAAATCAGATTAACATGTTCGATTGCATCTTCTATAACTTCTTGAATATTAACGGTTTCTTTACTAATATCCAATTCTTTTTTCTCTAATTTTGATATTCGCAACACATTTTCCACTTGGGCATGCATCCGTTTATTTTCATCTTTTATCATTTGAAGGTACTTGAGAACCATCGTCTCATTTCCAATGATTTTTGGATTTTTTATTGCATCCAAAGCTAGATTTATCGTTGCAATCGGGGTTTTAAATTCGTGTGTCATATTATTAATAAAATCTGATTTTATCTCTGATATATGACGTTGACGAATCAACTGATTCAAAGCACTTGTATAAGCAATAATAATAATGAGCGTAAAAATGATAGACAATAATGTTATTCCAACCAAATCTGAAAGCAAAAATTTCTTTTTATTGGGAAATGAAACTAATAATTGATATTTATTATTTCCTTCATTGTCCGAAAATATTGGAATAGAATAAGTATTATTTGCATCATAAACAAACCCATCCGATTTTACTTTAGTTGCTAAACCACTGCTAAAAACTCCAAATTCAAATTTTGTATTAACACCATACTTTACTAATTCTTTCTTCAATAACTTTTCCAAATCTTCTTTTGAAACTCTTTCTTGTAAAGGCATTGTGGATGCAATATCCTTAAAGAAAATTTCAAACTGTGCTTTGTCTAAAACATCTAAACTCCCCGATTTTTCAGTTTTGATATCTGGTGTCATATCTTGCTGAACACTCGAATTGTCAATTTTATTATTGTTATAAACTTCGGTAACTCGTTTAGAATTAAAACTTTTAAATTTTACACTATCTAATTTTTTTCCAAAAATTGAAGAAGTAATACCAAAATCTTCTTCTTTTAAAATACTAGAATATACTGTTGTTGTATTATTTTCATGATTCTTTTGAATATAATAAAACTCTAATAAATCAACTTTTTGTGGTATTTTTCCAGTACTATCTTTATACCTATTGTACTTATCAAAAAAACTATAAGCTTCTTGCTCTTGAAGTTTTTCCGCCACACTTCCTATAACTGATTTGACATGAAATTTAAATTGCTCGTCATTATTTTTTAACGAGGTATTAAACCAATATACTTGAACCAAAATTATCCCGATTAAGGATAAACTCATCAATAAAACCAGTACTTTAAAAAATAATTTATTCATCGATACAAAATTAGTATTTTAACAATATAAATAATAATAATTTAACCAAAGATTAACAGCGTTCAATCAAATTATTGAATCTTCAAAATTTTAAGAATTTTATCAATTTCTGCTTTTGTTGTTTTAGGATTCACATTTTCGACAATAAAATCACTTTTAGCAATACGTTGTTCGTCATTCCATTGCGCATTAATTCTCTTCAAAACTAACTCACGAGTGGTTTTGTCCCTTTGAATTACTCGCTGAATCCTTGTTTCTAGTGGAGCTGTTACCGTTATTATCAAATCGCAATTTTTATAACTTCCACTCTCAAATAAAATGGCGGCTTCATAAATAACAAACGGAGCGTTTTTGTGGTTCAAAACCCAATCTTGGAAATGTTTTTTTACCGCTGGGTGAATAATCGCGTTGAGTAGTTTTAATTTTTCAGGATCATTAAATACAATTTGAGATAATTTTTGCCGATTTAAAATAGCATCATCGAAGATAGAATCGCCAAAGGTTTTTCTAATTGCACCTGCAATCTCTTCCGATTGCATGATTTTTCTGGCTTCATCATCGGCAATATAGACGGGAATATTCGCCTCCATAAAATGATTGGCGATAGTGGTTTTTCCACTTCCGATGCCTCCTGTTAATCCAATTATTTTTGTCATTTTATTTTTTAAAAAACAGCTCCGGAAATGCGTCTTGAGGTTTTTGATTCAGAATAATGACTTTGATGAAGGATTCTATAAATCCAGTTCCGTACCCATAAAATTGTTTCCAAACTGCTTTAATGGATAACAACCCAACTTTGAAACTTTTGTTTTTATAGGTTGACACCAAAAAAATCATCAAAAAATACCCAAAATACAATTGGAGAAATACATCATACGTGAAAATCAACAAAATCACCGCAAAAAGCAGACCAATTATAAAAATCGATGGGAAGAAAAAAGTAAGCTTGTTGTATTGAGGATACCAACTATTGAGGATGGGTCTGGCTTTGCCAAATTTATTGACCTGAACTGTAAATTTTTCCCAATCGATTCTTCTTTTATGATAAACGAATGCGTTGGGGAAAAGTCGGGTTTCAAAACCTAAATTCCACAATCGGATGGATAAATCAGGGTCTTCTCCGGGATGAATATTTCCAAAACCATTCGATGCTTCAAAAGCCTTTCGTGACAATCCCATATTGAAACTTCGAGGTTGAAACTTATCGATTTTCTCGGAACCACCACGAATTCCGCCAGTAGTAAGAAAAGAAGTCATTGCAAAATTGATTGCTTTTTGAATATCCGAAAAACTATCTAAAGCCGCATCGGGTCCTCCAAAACAATCGACATAATTTTCTTTTAGCGCCTTGGCAACTTCTGTCAAATAACTTTTTGGAATAATACAATCCGAATCGAAAATGATAAAATAATCACCTGTTGCTTTTTTCATTCCGTAATTTCTAGAATCTCCAGGCCCTGAATTTTCCTTAAAAGAATAGGATAAGTGTAGTTTCCCGGCATACTTACGCACCACATCATCACATCGTAAAGTTGAACCATCTTCTACAATTACCACTTCAAAATTATCTGAGTAATCCTGTTGTGATAAACTTTCTAAAAGCTCATCCACTTCATCCGGACGATTGTAAACGGGTATGATTAAAGAAAATAACATAAACAAAAATTAAGGTACAACGATTGGCTAAAATTTTAACAAAGATAACCTTTTATCCATAAAAAAACCACCACGCAATGCGTGATGGTTATACTATTTTTGATTCTAAAAGAATATTATTTTATTATATAATACTCGGAATTCCTACCATTTCGTTAGTATCTGCTTTATAATCTACGCCTTCGAAATCGAAACCAAAAAGGTTCAAGAAATCTTTTCTATAACCTTCTAAATCTCCTATTTCAGGTAAACTTTCGGTGGTGGCTTGTTTCCATAAAGTGGCTACTTTTTCTTGAACATCATCACGCATTTCCCAATCGTCCACTCTAATTCTACCTTTTTCATCCGTAGGAATTGGATTTCCAGTGTACAATCTGTCTTGGTATAAACGTTGGATTTGTTCGATACAACCTTCGTGAATTCCTTCTTCTTTCATTATCTTATATAACAAGGAAATATACAACGGAATTACAGGAATAGCTGAACTAGCTTGAGTTACCAAGGCTTTATTCACAGACACAAATGCTTGTCCATCAATAGCTTTTAAACTATCCGAAATCGAGAAAGCAGAAGCTTCAAGATGATCTTTGGCACGACCAATTGTTCCTTTTCTATAAACCGCTTCGGTTAATGATGGCCCAATATAGGAATAAGCAACTGTTTTAACTCCGGGAGCCAAAAGATTTTCTGCCTTTAAGGCGTCCATCCACATTGCCCAATCCTCGCCACCCATTACGGCAACTGTGTTTGCAATATCATCATCTTGACAAGGTGCAATGCTAATATCAGTAACAACTCCTGTATGAAAATCGACGGTTTTATTCGTGTAAGTTGCTCCAATTGGCTTCAAAACCGAACGATGCAAAACTCCCGTAACAGGATGCAAACGAACAGGCGAAGCTAAACTATAAATAACCAAATCCACTTGACCTAAATCCGCTTTTATCAAGTCTAAAGTTTGTCTTTTAATTTCATTTGAAAACGCATCTCCGTTAACACTTTTGGCATACAAACCAGCCTTCTGTGCTTCATTTTCAAAAGCGGCCGAATTGTACCATCCTGGTGAACCCGGTTTTCCTTCTAATGGAGGTTTTTCAAAAAATACACCGATTGTTGCAGCGTCAGAACCAAAGGCTGCAGTAATTCTCGAAGCCAAACCAAATCCTGTTGAAGCTCCAATTACTAAAACTTTTTTGGGACCGTTTATAGCTCCTTTCGATTTGATGTATTCGATTTGATTTTTTACACTTTGCGCACATCCAACTGGGTGTGATGTCACACAAATAAATCCTCTCATTCTTGGTTCTATAATCATATATCTAAAAATTATGCTGTTATTCGGTATTTTTTAGTTGACAAATATAAGTCATTTCTTTAATCTAACAAGGCTTTTGCGTGGTTTAATGCGGAATCCGAAACAACGGTTCCTGATAGCATTTGCGCAATTTCGACAACGCGCTCTTCATTGGATAATAATCGCAATTCCGATTGTGTATCCTCGCCAACGGTTGCTTTAGAAACCTTGAAATGTGCTGTTCCTTTAGCTGCAATTTGGGGCAAATGGGTTATGGCGAATATTTGCATCGTCAGACTCATTTCCTTCATAATTTCGCCCATTCTATTGGCAATTTCACCTGAAACTCCGGTGTCAATTTCATCAAAAATTAAGGTTGGCAATTTTGAATATTGTGCTAATATTGCCTTGACAGCCAGCATAATCCTTGACATTTCGCCACCTGAAGCTACTTTTTTCAACAATCCAAAATCGGATCCTTTATTGGCCGAAAACAAAAACTGAAGTTCGTCTTTTCCGTTTTCGAAATAGGTCGAAGCCAAGTTTAAATCCATTTTAAAACGAACATTTGGCATCCCTAAAGTTTCTAAAATCGAAATTAATTGCTGAGATAACACAGGAACTGCCTCTACTCTTTTGGTATGAATCTCTTTAGAAATATCATCTAAAGAGGCTGTTTTTTGTTGAATAGAATCATTCAAAGAAGCTATTTCATGTTCCAGATTTCCTAATTCTAAAACTGAATTCTCCAATTTGGTTTGAATTTCTAGCAACTCATCTACGGTTGCAACTTGGTGTTTCTTTTGCAAATTATAAATCAATTGCAACTTCTGACTGATTAATTCTAGTTGTTCAGGATCGTTAATGAGTTTCTCCGAACAACGATTCAATTCATCCGAAATGTCATCAAACTCAATCGTAAGGCTTGTTATTCTCTCTAATAATGAAAAATATTCTGGTGAAAAAGCGGCGATTTTTTGCAAAGAAACCTTGATTTCCTTCAAATTGTGCATCACTCCTATTTGTTCTTCATTGGCTATAGCCAAAGATTTATCGATAGATTCTTTAATTATTTCGACATTATTCAACTTTTCAAAATCAGCTTCAAGGGTTTCTTGTTCGCCAGATTTCAAATTTGCTTCAATTAATTCGTTCAATAAAAAAGTGTTGTATTCCTGTTCTTTGTAAGATTCAGCTTGTTTTTTAAGCAATGAATTCAACTTCGATTTATCGGATTTATAGCTTTTTAAAAGTGTTTGATATTCTAAAATACTGTCTAGATTATTGGCAATAGCATCTATAATTTCGAACTGAACTTTTTCCTCTGAAAGTTCTTGCGTTTGATGTTGCGAGTGAATGTCTATCAAAAACAAACTCAACTCCTGCAATTCCTGAAGGTTTACGGGACTGTCATTGATAAAAGCCCTAGATTTTCCAGAAGGAAGAATTTCGCGACGAATGATAGTATCGTCTTCGTAATCTAAATCGTTAGCTTCAAAAAAGGGACGTAAATTGTATTTTGAGATGGAAAATTGAGCTTCGATGACGCACTTTTCTTCCTTGTTTTTTAAGGAAGTCAAATCGGCTCTTTTTCCTAAAACCAAACCTAAAGCCCCTAAAATTATGGATTTTCCCGCTCCGGTTTCTCCTGTAATTATCGAAAAACCTTTAGAAAAATCGATAGTCAATTTTTCGATTAGCGCATAGTTTTTTATCGACAGAGAAGTTATCATTTATATAATTTTTGAAAAAGAATGGTAAAAATTAAAAATAAGGTGGCAATTAATATTTAATATTCGCCCATTTACTGGAGTTTAAAGGTGAAGTTTTATTTAAACTTTCGACTAAATCAGCAATTGGAATATTGGGTCCACCCGAAAAAATAGAAACAATTTCGTCAGATTTAGCATCAAAAAAGACACGAGTTAAGAATGCATTTGGCTTCACCGAATTTAATTTTCCAATATTGAGCAATGATAATTTAATTTTCTCCTTAGCGGCTTTCAAATCCTGAGTCATCATATCTAAACCTGAATGGTATAAAAAATTCGATTGTCGGAGATCAGTATAAGCTGATGCTAATAAATCATTTACCAAAAAATACCTACTTGTAAGTCCATCGGATGGACTCCAGCCTTTATAGCCACTTTGCTGCGCCACATTTGAAATATTCTGGGCAATTTCTAAAAAAGTGGTACCACCCGAAGGAGTAAAAGTATCTCCATCTAATCCAATTATGAGATGGCAATAAAAAGAAATTACAGAAACTAAATTCGATTCAAATTCAGCAGGATTGAAAATAAGTGGTTGAAATTCAGTATAATTAAAGCTGAAATCTTTGTCGCTATAGTTTAAAACTGGAGTTGAGTATGTCGAATTATAAACCAGCCTTGAAGATTGGACTGTGATTGTAGCAGTATATCTATCTGAATCATAAGACGATAGCACTATATCCATAGAACAATTGATTCTTTCATTTTGTTTAAATAATTGTCCCGTCCATTGTGTTTGATTGACAAATTCGCTCAATGAAGTTTGTAGCGTTTTGAAAACTTGTTGATTTGCATTGGGCAATTTTTGAGTATTTACCGTAACGGTGCAATTTAACTCCTGAGAATGAGCAATTCCAAAAGTAAGCATTAAGAAAAAAACAATTATTCTAGTCATACGGAGTTACTATTTATTATTTAATATAATATGAAATAAGCTCATATCATCATAAGATTTCTAATCCTATTTTCAATGCTCATTTCAAAAAATGGGCAACTACTTTGTTTAAAACATCATCGGCAACGGCTTCTTTCGATTTTAATTCCATTGGTTCTACCTTGAAATTTTTATCTATAAAAGTGATTTTATTGGTTGGTTTTCCAAAACCTGCGCCTTCATCCTGCAAAGAATTAAGAACTATCAAATCTAGGTTTTTTTTCTGAATTTTCGACTTTGCATTATCAATTTCATTTTCAGTTTCCAATGCAAAACCAATTAAAAACTGATTTTTCTTGATTTCGCCCAATGAAGCCAAAATATCTTTTGTTTTTTCGAGTTCGATTGAAAACTCATTTGCTTCTTTTTTTAATTTTTGAATCGAAACATTCTTTGGTTTATAATCCGCTACTGCAGCTGCTGCAATAGCCACATCTACATCGGCAAAATACTGATGACAAGCATCATACATTTCCTGAGCTGAAATAACTGGAACCACTTTTACCAAATGATTTTCGATTTTTAAATGAGTTGGTCCAGTAACTAAAATTACCGAAGCTCCTAGATTTGCTGCACTTTGAGCAATATCAAACCCCATTTTCCCAGACGAATGATTTCCTATAAAACGTACAGGATCTATTGCTTCGTATGTGGGACCAGCTGTAATTAGTATTTTTTTTCCTTTGAGAGGTAATTTACTTTCTAAATCAGCTTCTAAAAAGGCAACGATATGTTCAGGTTCGGACATTCTTCCTTCGCCAGATAAACCGCTTGCTAATTCGCCTGATTCAGCAGGAATCATAGTGTTTCCGAACAATTTTAATTTATGAAAACTCTCCAATGTAGAAGGATGAATATACATATCCAAATCCATTGCAGGCGCAAAATAAACGGGACATTTTGCCGATAAATAAGTAGCAATTAAAAGATTGTCGCAAGTTCCATTTGCCATTTTAGACAAAGTGTTTGCAGTTGCTGGAGCAATAATCATCAAATCGGCCCAAAGACCCAATTCGACGTGACTGTTCCATTTTTCGTTTTCCTCGTCCTGATTGTAAAAACTGGAATAAACAGGATTTTTGGATAAGGTAGATAAAGTAAGTGGCGTTATAAAATCCTTAGAAGCAGGTGTCATTATCACTTGGACATGTGCACCTGCTTTTATAAAAAGTCTGACTAATGTAGCTGTTTTATAAGCTGCAATTCCACCGGAAACTCCCAGTAAAATCTTTTTTCCGCTTAAAACTGACATTTATAGCTATTTATTTGTTTCCGTCTCTATGGTAGATTTTTCCTTCTAACCACTCTTGAACTGCTAAAGCGTGTGGTTTAGGTAATTTTTCGTAAAACTTAGAAACTTCTATTTGTTCTTTGTTTTCAAAAACTTCTTCAAGACTGTCATTGTAAGTAGCGAACTCTTCCAATTTTTCGGTCAATTCTTTTTTGATTTCAGAATTGATTTGATTTGCTCTTTTAGCCATAATAGTTATAGCTTCATACACATTCCCTGTAGGCTCTTCTATAACATTTTTATTGTATGTTATTGTGTTTACCGGAGCATTTGTCTTTCTTAAATCCATGACTTTGTTTATTATTTAGTGAAATTTTTTAAATCGGTTTCAATTCGAGCAAACATTTCGTCGGCTAGTTTTTTGTGTTTTGTGTCTGGTTTAAATTTAATTAAACTATAGTATGCCGTCTTAGCGATATTTAATCTTTCTTCCATTTTATCAGGCACACTGTTTATAGCTAGTTGATAAGCTGAATCGTATTTATAGAAAAGAGCATCTTCTTTGTAAGGTGTTCCTGGATAATCAGAAACAAAATTATCAAGTGCTACCATTGCTGCTTTATACTCCATAATGGTATTGTACTGCTTGGCATTTTCAAATACTTTTCTCTCAATTTTATCATTTAACTCTCTCAAAGATTTATTGGCCTCTGGCAAGTAAGTTGAATTGGGATAGATATCTATAAATTCTTGTAATTTTTCTATTGCTTTGTATGTATCAACTTGATCTAATGAATATGGAGATGTTCTATTCGATTGTATTGCAAAACATTTGGCACCTAAATAACTTGCTTCTTCAATTTTTTCACTTCTTGGGTAACCCGAAACAAAACTTTCGAATTGATAAGCTGCTAGATAGTACTGTTTAGTGTTATAATACGACATCGAAAACATATAAAACAATTTCTCAGCTTGAGGTTTTCCTCTGTAAGATGGAGCAATTTGTTCTATAAGTCGGATAGCGTCCGCATATTTTCCTTCATCATATAATTTAGTGGCCACTTCAAACTTTACGGCTACGTCTTCCGTTTTTAATGCTTTTTGATATTCACCGCAAGAAGCTAAAACAACAACAAAAAGTAACAACGATACTATTTTTTTAATCACAATTATACTATTTTTTTTGATTTTGTAACCCGAACCATTTTGGCGAACAGATGAAATAATATCCGAATTCATTTTTTACTTTAATTTGCAACATATTAGAAAACTAGGGCTTTCAAAAAAAATACAAAAGTTTAGGGCGCAAATTTAGGTATTAATTTAGCCACTACAAAATATATTTTTTTTTAATAAAAAGGTTGGAATTATGTCAATTTATTAATTTTTTTTGACAAATTGATCTATTCTATTTTCAAGAGATTCATTAACTTTTACTAATGGTAAACGAACATTATTCTCTGCCAAACCTAGTGATTGAAAGACTTGTTTAATTCCGGCTGGGTTTCCTTGTTCGAAAATCATATCAATACAATCTGAAAATTGATATTGTATTTTAAAAGCATCATCTACTTTTCTATTCAATCCTAAACGAATCATTTCGGAAAATTCTTTTGGAAAACCCTGAGCAATTACAGAAATTACG
>DAORUG010000052.1:0-17840 GCA_035433125.1 Flavobacterium sp. | reverse complement strand
TTGGAAGGATAAATATGGATACTAACAATGCTTACCTTTATTAATATATCAGCACTTTGAAAATGTATAACTATAATAAAAAATATTTAATAAACCTGTTTTTCATATTTATGGTTTCATCAGGAATTTATTCACAAGACATAAGAAACATTATAAAAACAGACACAATATATATCAGAATCAAAGATTCAAGCACCGTAATGACACACATCAATATTGTTCATAGAGATATTTATACTAAAAGTGAAACCGAATTTAATCATTTTTATATTTATATTTATAGTGAAAAATATAAGTATGATCATAATAATTATAAATCTTTTCAACTTGTTAATACTAAAAAACAAGATTTAATAAAAAAAATAAGTAAACATTCTCTTAATTTGATAGATAAAAAAATAATCTTTGACTATGCATATTTTAATAAATTAGGTTTTCATAACTCTATGGATTTTCTAAAAGACAAGTTTATTTATGTGATTTATAAAGAAAATAAATTATTTAAGTGCACCAGACTATACCAAGCGAAAATTTGGAATTATTCAAGTTTAACAAATTAAATGTAATTATTATGAAAATATATTTATTTGGATTATTCTTTTTTACACTAAATATTGCCATTTATGCCCAAGATTTAAATAAATTTATTAAGTCTGACACTATATATATTTTCTTTAAGGTATCAAAAGATCAACATCATCATAACACTAAAATAAAAGAAAAAAATATTACTAAAGAAAGAGACGAGTATATGTTTAATTATGGTAATTATCATTTATTCACTTTTTTGCCTAGCAATTCAATAAGTCCAGAAGAAAAAAAAGTAAAGAAATCATTTATAAAAAGGAATAAAGATATGATTGTTAATTATGATTTTTTAAAAACATATGACTATAAAGTAGCAACAGAGATTTTAAATAAAAAGAAAAAAGTATATTTAATTGATTATGATGATATTGGATTATTTTCAATAAAACTCAAAGAAGTTGAAGTTTATGGTTACAGGTATCCTACTTATGAATGATTCTATATCAAACCAAAATAATTTTGTAAAGTCAAGACTTTACGCGATTAATTTTCAGGAAATATATTGAGTTTTTCTCCCAAATCAAACAAATTATCCACAACTAAATCCGCATTTTGAGGGCTTTCTTCAAAAATGTAATCATAAATAGATTGCATATAAAATATAGCGTCTTCTGACTATTCTACTGGTTTCATTTGCGTTTCAATTTACTTTTAGCTTCCTCTGTCAAGTAACCCACAGCTCCAGAATCTGAAGCGGTCTTTATTTGGTCTAAATGATTTTTATATTCTTTTACAGAGAGAGGCTTCCCCGAAGTTGTAAATGCAAAAACATCCTTGTCTAACAATTCTTCAATTTGATTTAATAATTTCGAATCCGAAATGTCTAAAATTCTGTGAACAATATTGTTACGTTTAGTGACTAGATTCATAATTTTAATTTTTAATGTAAAAAAATATTCGAAAACACTAAAACTTAACGTCTATTTTTTCGGAAACTAATTTATCATTTTGATAATACTCAAAAAACCACTGATTATCTTTAGAAACTAAAGCTCCTTGAATGTCCCCTTTTTTAGCCATATAACTTGCTGGATTAGAAGTTTTATAGACTTTCATAATTACTTTCGGTTCGCTGTCAATCAGTTGATAACCGTAAGATGTCACTTGTGCATATAGTAAACTTGAACTGTTAGTTTCGGAAGTTTTAGGTTCACTTTTAGGCGCTGAAGCTGCTACAACTGGAACCGCAACCGCTGGAACTACAGCTACAGCAGGAACTGCCGGAGTCGGAACAACAACTGCCGGTGCTGCTACAACAGGAAGAGATTGAGCCGTAATACCCGCTTTTGGAGCAAAGTTAGTATTTCCGTTATAAGCATAATTCAAGGCATAAACATTGGTAAATGCGTTATTTAAAGATTCAGCATAGGCAGCTTCAAACTCTTTTTCTCTACTTTTTCCAATATCAGATTTAAAAATTTCATTACCATAACAGTCTTTAAATGTCACAAAAAGTTTTGTAACCAAGAAACCACTATCTTTTACTACATCTAGATACAAAAGACTGCAACGATCTGTGATTTCTGCCGGAATGGTTTCAGTGGCATAAAAAGCTTGAAAACCTGCTTTTTGCAAATTCATTTTAGTAAGTGTTTGAAGTCGATACTGATTTTCTGATTTTTGAAGTTCATATCGCATTGGAATAACTACCGCTTTATAATCATTGACCGTTTGCGAAAAACCGTAGCTCGCCATAAATAACATCAGGAATAGGAATCTAGTTTTCATAATTTATAAATATTTTTTTAATTCTAATAAATGGTTCACTTGTTTTATATTTTCTGTTACGAATGTATTATTTTCATTGAACAAAATGGCATCCAAACCAGCATCCAAGGCTCCTTGTACATCAGCCTCTATACAATCTCCGACCATAATACTATTTTCTTTTTTAGTCTTAGCTAAATTTAAAGCATAGTCAAAGATAAGAGAATTTGGTTTTTTTACACCTGCCATTTCTGAATTGGTGATGCTTTTAAAATAATGTGTAATATACGAATTGTTCAATTTGTTTTCTTGAATTTCTGCAAAACCATTCGTGATAATATGCAAATTATATTTAGGCTTCAAATAATCCAATATTTCAATTGTTCCATCGAATAAATGATTGAATTTTGGTAAATAATGAATGTATTCCACTAATAACAATTCAACTAAATCATCCGAAACTTTATATTGTATCAAGTCAAAAGTATCCTTCAATCTACCATAACGCAATTGTTTTTGGGAAATTTCATCTTTGCGATATCTTTCCCAATATTCTCGGTTTATAGGCACGTAAAATTTAAGAAATTCAGACATATTTACGTCTAAGTCCTGCATTTTAAAAACCGTTTCAAAGGCCAATGCCGAGTTTTTTTCGAAATCCCAAAGCGTGTGGTCCAAATCAAAAAAGACGTCTGTTATATTGTTGTTCATTGTGTTCATTTCTTAAAAAATTCCTTCGTCATTAAAGCTGTAATAACCATTTTCGGTGATAATAAGATGATCCAAAACCTGAATGTCCAAGTTTTGTCCAGCTGCTTTCAGCTTTCGAGTAATGTGTTTGTCGGCGTCACTAGGCACAAGCGTTCCCGAAGGATGGTTGTGACACAAAATCAAAGCAGTTGCTCCCAATTCAAGGGCTGCTTTAAAAACCAAACGAGTATCCACCAAAGTCCCCGTGATTCCACCTTTGCCTTGTTGCGATTTCGAAAGTACTTTGTTCGAATTGTTCAAATACAAAACCCAAAATTCTTCGTGTGGCAATTCGCCAATGATGGGTTGCATCAATTCGAAAATCATTTTGCTTGACGTAATTTTCTTTAATTCGACCGCCTCTTCTGCCCTTCTTCGTCTTCCCAATTCCATTGCCGCCATAATCGAAATGGCTTTGGCCTCCCCAATTCCTTTGAAATTCATCAATTGTTGAATGGTTAATTTTCCCAACGCATTCAAATTGTTGTCCACACTCGCCAAAATCCTTTTGCTCAATCCCACCGCCGATTCGTTCCGGCTTCCAGAACCAATCAGAATGGCAATCAACTCGGCATCGCTCAAAGCACTTTTGCCTTTCAGCATCAGTTTTTCACGTGGTTTGTCGTCTTCCGACCAATTGGTTATGGGAAAATTAGTTTGTTCCAAACGGTTTACTTTTTAATTTAAACATACTACAAAAGTAAAAATAACGTTATTTTAATTAAATATAAAAATATGAAGCCAGTTTATTTATTCTTATTCCTGATTTCGTTTCTCACTACCGAATCCAAAGGAAAGCTTCAAACCACAAACAAACCATTTACCACCAAATTATCCGATGCAGCAATTGCTATTATCAATCCCAATATAATTTACGACCCATCCTATTTTGCTATAAAATATCCAAATGGAGATGTCCCAAAAAACAAAGGAGTTTGTACTGATGTTATCATTCGAGCCTATCGAAAATTGGGGATTGATTTACAAAAAGAAGTACACGAAGATATGAAATCGCATTTTTCACAATATCCCAATTTAAAAAAATGGGGAATGACCAAAACCGACTCCAATATTGACCACAGAAGAGTTCCAAATCTTGAAATTTTCTTTGAAAGAAAAGGCACAAAACTAGCTATTTCAAAAAACGCAAACGACTATAAAACGGGTGAAATCGTAACTTGGTTGATTAATAATACGCTTCCTCACATTGGCATCATTACCAACCGAAAATCAACTGATGGAAAACGAAATCTTATTGTTCACAACGTGGGAAACGGACAGGTTTTAGAAGATTGTTTGTTCAGCTATACGATTGTTGGGCACTATAAATATGTAAAATAAAACGTGCTCATCAAAACCGCAAGTACAAAAACTATGTACATATTTGTCATTCCGTAGGAATCTTTTATTTAAAATGAGAATTCCAAAACTCTAAATTGGGGTTTGTTTCCTTAATTAAATTTAATTTTCTTTCTCTTGAAAGGTTTTTGATCTCTTTTTCTCTTTCAATTGCCAATTGAATCCAAGAAAATTTTTCATAATAAATTAAAAAATGTGAATTATATCTTGCTGTAAAACTATTTGGATTTAATTTACTTTCATGTTGTTGCAATCGTAATTTTAAATTATTGGTTACACCAGTGTATAAAACAGTTCTGCTTTTATTCGTTAAAATATATACATAAAAAGTATAAATTCCTTCGGTGTATTCAATCATATCAGTGATTTAGATTATATATAATAGATTCCTACGGAATGACAGACTGAAAGATTACGATTTAATCACAAAATATAAGTACAAATTTGTCATTCCGTAGGAATCTTTTATTCAATGATTTACTTTAATTACATGTTTAAACAAAATAAAAAGTGAGATTCCTACGGAATGACAAACAGTGTCGACTGTTTTTTATTGACAAACAGTTCTATATTCTTATTCTATCAGTTCCTTCACCTCATCAAAATTCAATCCTCCGTAATTCCCTGAACTCATCAATAACAAAGCGGAATTATCAAAATTTTGATTAAATATAAAATCTTTAAAATCTTTTGGATTGGTATAAATAATTAAATCTTCCCTGTTGAAAGCCTTTGCAATTTGTTCATAAGTCACTTCTTCCAATTGCTTGATTTTTACTGCATCTGGCGAATAGAAAACCACCGCAACATCGGCATATTCCAATGCACCTTCGTATTCTTTCAGGAATTCGGCATTCAAACTGCTGTAGGTATGCAATTCTAGACAAGCCACCAAAGTTCTATTTGGATATTGTTCTTTTACGGCTTTTGTGGTTGCAGCTACTTTGCTTGGCGAATGCGCAAAATCTTTGTAAGCCACCTTGGTCTTGCTTTCGGCAATTTTTTCCAAACGTTTGGATGCACCTTTGAAACTGGCAATGGCTTCATAAAAATCGGCTTCGTCAACACCCATATTCTGGCAAATCCATTTGGCTCCAGCCAAGTTATTCAAGTTATGAGCTCCAAAAACCTCGATTGGCATTGCTCCTTCTGGTGTTTCTAAAAGTGTGACTCCGTCTTTCACTTCGTATTTTGGTGTAGTGTAAGGAATTTTTCGAATTGGATTCGTAGCGGCTTCGGCGACACGTTTTACTTCTGAATCTTCTTCATTATACACTAAAATTCCTCCGTTAGTAATTTTGGCAATGAAAACTTCAAACTGCTCCACATAGAAATCATAAGTTGGAAAAACATTGATATGATCCCAAGCGATTCCAGAAATCAGTGCAATATTAGGCTGATACAAATGAAATTTAGGTCTTCTGTCTATTGGCGAAGACAAATATTCATCACCTTCCAGCACGATAAAATCATTATCTTCGGTAAGATGAACCATCGTTTCAAAACCTTCCAGTTGCGCTCCCACCATATAATCCACTTCAATATTGTGATAATGCATCACGTGCAAAATCATCGAAGTTATGGTCGTTTTCCCGTGTGAACCACCAATAACCACTCGGGTTTTGTTTTTGGATTGTTCGTATAAAAATTCTGGATAGGAATAGATTTTTAATCCCAATTCTTGTGCTTTCAGCAACTCAGGATTGTCAGCTTTAGCGTGCATTCCGAGAATTACCGCTTCGATATCTGAAGTGATTTTTTCGGGAAACCAACCCATTTCTGCCGGCAAAATTCCTTTTTTGGCTAACCTCGTTTTCGATGGTTCAAAGATCGCATCGTCGCTTCCCGTAACTTGATATCCTTTGTTGTGTAAAGCCAAAGCCAAATTGTGCATCGCACTTCCGCCAATAGCTATAAAATGAGTTCTCATATTTTAATTCTTAATTTAAAGATTTAATCTTTTTGTTCTTGTACAAATTGGACAACATTTGCCCGCCTATTTTGGTGCTTCCTGCCGCAATTGCTTTTTTATATTGTTGCTCTGCAACGGAATATCTTTTAAAATGTTCTTCAATTTGACCTCTTGACAAATAACCGTCAACAGGGGACAATTTAAGCAATTCATTCGAATATTTTATTGCTTTGGTTTCGCTTCCACCAACAATTCCAGGTAATTGAATGTATATCATAACCAACGCCCAACGTGCTTCAATGTGTTTTGGATTCAATTCAATCGCTTTTTCGAAGGATTCCTTCACTTCACCAATCATTCCAAGAGCCTTAAATTTATTGCTTTCTTTGGCTTTCATCCCAAGTGCACCGCCATATTTATAATAATAGTTGGCTTCCGATGGCTTCAATTGTTTCAGTTTTTTATAATACACAATGGCTTTGTCCCAAGATTTTTGATGTCCGGCAATGTCTCCCAAATATTCTATCGTTTTTAAATGGGAAGGGTTTTCTTTTAAAAAACTTTCGAAAACTGGCCTCGCTTGATCGTATTTTCCGGCCTCGAATAATTTTTCGGCCTTGCTAAAATTGGGTTGGGACCAAATCAATAGGGGACATAACAAAAGGAAATATAAAATATTTTTCATTGTTCAAAAATAAGGAAATTTATAGAAGGACTGTGAAATATTTTTGGATAAAAAACATACTCAATCTTAATATTAAACAAACATTTACCTAACATTGCCCGCTTACTTTCGTAAAAACTTTTTATGAAAAGAAAGCGAAAAATACCCTTAGTGGTTTTGAGTGATGTTCACCTAGGGACTTATGGCTGTCACGCCAAAGAATTACTACACTATTTAAAATCAATTAATCCCCAAACCTTAGTTTTAAACGGCGACATTATTGATATGTGGAGCTTTAGCAAGCGCTATTTCCCAGTTGCTCATATGGAAGTGTTGCGCTACATCATCAAAATGTCCAATACAGGAACTCGTGTAGTGTATATCACTGGAAATCATGACGAAGCCTTACGAAAATACTCCGATTTTATATTGGGAAATCTAGAATTGGTTGACAAACTCATCTTGGATTTGGACGGAAAGAAAACTTGGATTTTCCACGGAGATGTTTTTGATTCTTCTACAAAAGGATATGCAAAAATATTGGCAAAATTGGGTGGAAAAGGATATGATTTATTGATTTTGATTAACAGTCTTGTCAATTGGATATTAGTTTCATTGGGAAGAGAAAAGAGAAGTTTTTCGAAAGCAATCAAAAATAGCGTGAAAAAAGCGGTTTCCTTTATTTCCAATTTTGAAACAACCGCAGCTGAAATTGCCATCGAAAAAAAATACAGTTATGTAGTTTGCGGTCACATTCATATGCCTCAAAAAAAAGTAGTAAAAACCAAACACGGAAAAGTGATGTATTTGAACAGTGGCGATTGGATTGAAAATCTAACTGCATTAGAGTATAAAAAAGAAAAATGGAAAATTTACTACTATAAAAAATCTGATTTTTCACAACAAGAAAATAAAGAAGATGTTGTAATCAATGATATTGTTGCCAAAATTTTATCAAATTAAGTAGCTTATTTTTTTAGCAAATCACTTGCAAATAATCCAATCAATGAAAATATTTTATGCCATACAGGCCACAGGAAACGGGCACATCAGCAGAGCGACTCAATTGTATCCTTATTTGAAAAAATTTGGTGACGTAGATTTCTTTTTGAGTGGCAACAATGCCAGTTTAGATATTAATTTACCCATAAAATTTAGAAGTGCCGGTTGCAGTTTGCACTACAGCAAATGCGGCGGATTAGATTATTGGGATATTGCCAAAAATATTCAACCCATCCAAATGTATAAAGATGCAAAATCATTGCCATTGAAAGACTATGATGTTGTCATCAACGATTTTGATTCCATTACTTCGCTGGCGTGTAAAATGCAGAAAGTACATTCGGTGCAGTTGGGTCATCAAGCCAGTTTTGTATCGGAAAATACGCCAAGGCCTGAGAAAAGAAGTGTGATGGGCGAAATGATTCTCAAACATTATGCTCCTTCGCCTAAACATATTGGACTTCATTTTGAAAAATACGATTCCTTTATTCTTCCACCAATCATCAAGGATGAAATAGTGCAAGCTGAGCCTAAAGACTTAAAACACATCACAGTTTATTTGCCTTCTTTTCAAAAAGATTGTTTGGAAAAAGCTTTCAATAAAATTCAGGATGTGGAATTTCATTGGTTTTTGAATGATGTTCAAATGAAACATGCCATTGGAAACATCACTTATTATCCAGTAAATCAAAAGTTTTTCAACGAAAGTTTAATTAACTGCCACGGAATCATTACTGGTGGCGGATTCGAAACTCCTGCAGAAGCTTTATATCTTGGTAAAAAAATACTGAGTATTCCAATTAGAAATCATTACGAACAAGAATGTAATGCAGCAGCCTTAAAAAAATTGGGCGTTCCTGTAGTTTATGAAGTGGGTGATAATTTTGATGAAATCATAGAAAATTGGTTGGCTTCAACAGTAATCTATCCAAAAATGCAAGCCAATAACATTCCAGAGACTTTGCAGTATTTGTTTGATACTTATAATAAAACCAATTAAAAATGAAAAACCCATCTCAAAAAAATGAGATGGGTTTCTTTACTTTAATTTAAGTTGTCGGTAGCGATTGTCATTTCGTCGACAATATGTTTTGCACCTGCATATTTGTCGATAATCCAAAGCACATACCGAATATCTAAGTTGATTGTTCTTTGCAATTTTTTGTCAAAAATAACATCGCCAGCAATACCTTCGATGTTGCCATCAAATGCAATTCCTATTAGTTCTCCTTTTCCGTTTAGCACTGGCGAACCTGAATTTCCTCCTGTAATATCATTATCAGTCAAGAAATTTACTGGCATATATCCTGCTTTGTCAGCGTATTTCCCAAAATCTTTTGCCTTATTTAACTCTAATAATCGGGCTGGCAAATCAAATTCATCATCACCTGCTTTATACTTTTTGACCAATCCAGTCATTGTTGTATAATTGTTAATCGCAGCATCATTGCGCTTGTCTTTAGGCAAAGCATTTACTTTTCCGTAAGACAATCTCAAAGTAGAATTGGCATCTGGATATTGGATTGAATTTATTTTAGACTCCCTCAAACCTTCCACTAAATTGCGGTAAGCTTTCTCGAAACCATTTTCCAATAGCTGCTGTTGCTCTGATTTAGCTCTTACTTTTGTAGCCAATTCATTGGACAACACATACAAAGGATCTGCATTAATGTTCTCTGGTTTTGGATCTTTCATAAATGCTAAAACACTTTCTTTAGTCGAAAAGATACTTTTGGAAACAGCATCATTAATCACAGCGGTAAAATCTCCGTTGTTATCATTTTTCAATTTTGATATCATTGGCGGAAGCCCATATTCCGAAGCTTTTGAAGTATACAAATTCAACTGAGCAATAAAAACATCTTTTTCTAAAGGAGCATAAAATTTTCCGTAAATAGTTTCAATTAAGCTATTCAATCTTGGAAGCATCTCTGCTCTTTTGGCTTCATTTTCTTTGAAATAAACGATAAGTGCATTCCCTAAATTCGATGGAGCAGCACCATAAGCAGCGGTTCTCATCAACTGTGAAAGGTAATTATCATGACGAGATTTCAAATTTGTATTGGCATAATAATCATTAATCACCGTGATCACATTGCCGTATTTGACTTTGTTCTCTGGTTTATTTGCCCAAGTATTGAATTTAGTTTCCTCATTGGTTTTTGTTTCAACCGTTCCTGATTTGTTCAAAGCATCGATCATTCCTTGGCGATTTTTCCAATAATTGGCTGTTGAGGCATATTTAGAAGCATATTGTAATTTGACGGTAGCGTCATTATCCATATACACTTTCATTCGGTCCATTCCCATTTTTGCTCCTTCAACCCAAGCAGGATAAGCATACTTGATGTTTTGCTCGATTCCATTGGCTGGCATCCAACGATTGGTTCTGCCTGGATAACCCAAAATCATGGCAAAATCATCCTCTTGAACTCCTTTCAGGCTTATTGGCAAATAATGTTTCGGTTTCAGAGGTACATTGTCTGTTGAATATTCGGCTGGATTTCCGTCTTTATCAGCATACACTCTAAACATCGAAAAATCGGCAGTGTGACGTGGCCATTCCCAATTGTCAGTGTCTTTACCAAATTTTCCAAGGCTTTCTGGCGGTGTTCCAACTAATCGAACGTCTTTGTAATCCTGGTAAACAAAATAATAATATTCATTTCCTTGAAAGAAAGGACGAACCGAAACAGTGTATTTTCCACCTTCACTATTCTCTTTTTCAATCAATGCTATCTCTTGTTGGATTGCTTTATTTCGGTCGGTTTCGGTCATTTTATCATTCACTTTTGATAAAATACGATTTGAAACGTCATCCATTCTCACGAAGAAACGAACGTATAACGACTTTGGTTTCATTTCGGCGCTTTTTTCTTTTGCCCAAAAACCGTCTTTCAAATAGTTTTGTTCAGCTGATGAAAGTTCTGCGATGGTACTATAACCGCAATGGTGATTGGTCAATACCAAACCTTCTTTCGAAACGATTTCGGCAGTACATCCTCCATTAAATTGCACAACGGCGTCTTTCAAGCTACTGTGGTTAATGCTATAAATTTCTTCGGAAGTCAATTGCAATCCCATTTTTTGCATATCACGGTGATTCAAACGTTCGATAAACATTAAAAACCACATTCCTTCATCGGCTTTAACAGAAATTGGCAATAGCAATATTCCAGCGATTAAGGCAAAAATAAATTTTTTCATTTTTAAAAATATAAAGGTTAATTGAATACTAGTCAAACGTATAAAAAAAGGTTATTTTTATACAAACGCAGATTATTCACTAAAAATAGCGACACAAAAGTAGTGTTATTTAAGGATTTGATAAAATATTCATAACATATATTCTCAAAAAAAAAGTTAAAATTATTTCTTTGAGAATAAAAAAAGGTGCTCTATTTCTAGAACACCTTTATACTATAAAGTATCATTTTTTACTCATTCAACATTTTCCACAATTTGTCTTTCAATTCTGACAAACCTTGTTGAGCAACAGAAGAAATAAACATATAAGGAATATCTTTGAATTCTTTATCCAATTGAATTTTTAATTCCGCTTTGAGTTCATCGTCCAGCATATCGCATTTAGAGATGACCAACAAACGCTCTTTATCGAGCATTTCGGGATTGTATTTTGTCAATTCGTTGACCAAAATGTCGTATTCCTCTTTAATGTTTGGTGTATCAACCGGAACCAAAAACAGCAAGGTTGAGTTTCTTTCGATATGACGTAAGAAATAATGCCCTAGCCCTTTTCCTTCGGCTGCACCTTCGATGATTCCGGGAATATCGGCAATTACAAACGATTGGAAATCCCTGTAAGCTACGATTCCAAGATTGGGTTTCAAAGTCGTAAACGGATAATCGGCAATTTTTGGTTTAGCCGAAGTCAACACTGAAAGTAAAGTCGATTTTCCAGCATTAGGAAAACCTACTAAACCTACATCGGCCAAAACTTTAAGTTCTAAAATCACGTCCATTTCCACACCGGGCAAACCTGGCTGGGCATACCTCGGAGTTTGGTTCGTTGAGCTTCTAAAGTGCCAGTTTCCTAGACCTCCTTTTCCACCTTGACAAAGAATTCTTTTTTCTCCCTCATCAGTAATTTCGAATAAAATTTCGCCCGTTTCTTTATCTTTTACCACAGTTCCTAATGGTACTTCGATGTATTTATCTTCCCCATCTGCCCCTGTACTACGGTCACCACTCCCATCTCCTCCATAACCAGCTTTGATATGACGTGCAAATTTCAGATGAAATAATGTCCAAAGTGCTTTGTTTCCAACCAAATAAACGTGTCCTCCACGACCACCATCACCACCATCTGGACCACCATATTGAATAAATTTTTCTCTATGTAAATGCGTAGATCCTTTTCCTCCTTTTCCGGAAGAAACAAATATTTTTACGTAATCTACAAAATTGCCTTCTGTCATTTTAATTTTAGATTTTAGATTTTAGATTTTAGATTTCAATGCACAAACTGCGACTGAAATCTGCAAACTGCCACCTGTTTTAAATTTTCAAGGCTTTCACCATCACTTTATCAATCTTCACGCCATCCATATCAATGACTTCCAACTCAAATTTTTGCCAAACTAATATTTCTCCTTCTTTTGGAATACGAGAAAGTTCAGTCATTATTAATCCACTAACCGTAGTTACTTCGTAATCATTTATTAATTCGTCTAACTCGAAATACGTCAAGAAATCGTGTAATGAATAATGCCCATCAACTAACCAAGTTCCGTCTTCACGCTCAATTAATTGAAAATCCTCTTTATTAAAATCAGATGCGTCACCAACCAAGGCTTCTAAAATATCATTTAAAGTAATAATACCCTGAAAAACTCCATACTCATCCGAAACCAAAGCGTAATGAATTCCTGAATCTTTAAACTGCTCCAAAGCTTTGTATGCAGTGGTTTGTTCCATCATAAAAGGCGCATCGGTCATGATTTCTGATAAATTGAAATTATCATTGTCAAAGTTTGAAAAAATATTTTTCAAATTGACAATACCCAAAATATCATCATGATTTTCTCCATAAACCGGATAAATACTGTGCAATTCTTTGAGCATAAAATCCTTTACCTGATTTTTATTGGAATGTAATGGCAGCATCACCACCGATTTTCGATGTGTCATCAAAGAATTTATTTTTCTATCTCCAATATGAAAAACACGCTCCAAAATATCTTGTTCTATTTCCTGCACTTCGCCACCTTCAGTTCCTTCTTTGATGATAGCCTTAATTTCTTCTTCGGTTACTTTACCGTCGGCTGTTGGTTTAATCTGTAACACCTTCAATAAAAATTCTGTCGAATGTGTCAACAACCAAATAAATGGAGCTGTTATTATCGAAATTATTTTCATTGGAAAAGCCACAGCTTTAGCAATAGATTCGGGATGATTCAACCCTATTCTTTTAGGCAATAATTCCCCTAAAACTAAAGAAAAAAAAGTCAAAATCACTACCACTATTCCCACACCGATTGTGGTTGCAAATGGTTTTAAAATTTCGAAACCAGCCACAAATTGTTGAACGTCGTGCGTAATTTTATCACCAGAATAAATACCAGTAAGGATTCCAATAAGTGTTATTCCTATTTGAACCGTCGATAAGAATTTATTGGGCGAATTGGCTAAATCTAGTGCGATTTGTGCATTTTTACTTCCTTTTTTAGCGGCTGTTTCCAAACGGTTTTTTCGTGCCGAAATCAATGCAATTTCAGACATTGAGAATACCCCGTTAAGAATAATTAAAAAAAGAATTATTAGAATTTCCATTTATTGTTTATTGCTTGTTGTTGATAGTCTGTTGTCGATTTGGAAACGACCCACTATGAACCATAAACTTTTATAAATTATCAATCACTTTGCTTAAACGCTCGGTAATTTCGGCAATTGAACCAATTCCATTTACTGGATAAAATTTATTTTGTTTTTTGTAATACTCTATCAAAGGAGCTGTTTTTTCGTTGTATTCTTGATAACGATGTCTGATTTTTTCTTCATCCTGATCGTCAGTTCTTCCACTAGTTTTTCCTCTTTCCAGTATGCGATTTATCAGGATTTCGTCATTTGCTTCGAGTGCTATTGTGGCCGCAATATTCCAATTTTTATTTTCTAAAAAATCATCTAATTCTACTGCCTGAGCCAAGGTTCTTGGAAAACCATCAAACAAAAATCCTGCTGAATTTAGATTTTTGTTTACAATATCTTCTAACATTTTGATGGTAACGGCATCAGGAACTAAATCTCCTTTATCCATATACTGTTTGGCCAATTGCCCTAATTCAGTGTTATTTTTGATGTTATATCGAAAAATATCTCCTGTTGAAAGGTGCATCAAATTATATTTTTGTTTTAAAAACTCTGCTTGTGTACCTTTTCCAGCACCTGGTTTCCCAAATAAAACTATGTTAATCATTGTATGTAATGTAAGTTGTGAGTTATAGAATTTAATTAATTGTCTTTCAATTGATAAACTTCAGGCAAATTTCTACCTAAACCATCGTAGTCTAATCCGAATCCAACGATGAATTTATTAGGAATTCTGATTCCTACATAGTCTATTTTGATGTCGTTTACCAATGCTTCTGGTTTGAAAAAAAGCGTTGCAATCTTGAAGTGCTTCACATTTTGTTTCTTGAATAATTCTTTCAAGGCGACCAAAGTGTTTCCGGTATCCACAATATCTTCGATAACAATGACCGTTTTCCCTGTCAAATCTCTATCTAATCCTATCAATTGTTTCACTTCATTTGTCGAAGCCATTCCTTCATAAGAAGCCATTTTAATAAAACTTACTTCGCAAGGTGATTTATAATGTTTCATAAAATCAGAAACGACCATAAAAGCGCCATTCAAAACACCAATAAAAATAGGGGTTTCATCGGCAAAATCATCCTCAACCAGAGCAGCTATTTTAGCAATAGCAAAGTCTATTTCTTGAGCAGAAATAAACGGAACAAATTGTTTATCGTGTAATTGTATCACTTTTTCAGTTTTAAAATAATTTGCAAAGATAGGGATTTCGTAATTGACTATTGATAATTGATTTGTACTTTTAAATCAAAATTAAAGATGATGCCCGCTGAATTCGAAAAAAAATTAGATTCTGTAACCGGATACAAGGCAAGCAGGCTTAAATATGCGAATGAATTGCTTGAAAATTCCGAACTTTTTCCTCAATTAGTTCCCCTTTGTTTTCTAACATCTAACAAAAATGCTGCAAAAGCCTGCTGGATTCTTGAACTAATATGTTATGAAAAAATAGAATGGCTTCAAGAATATTTAGATTTTTTCTGTTCAAATATCAAAAATACAACCGACAAAAGTGCGATTCGTGCCCTATCCAAAATTTGTCTATTGCTGACCACATCCCATTTCAAGAAAAAGGAAATTAAGCTTACCAAAAATCAATTGCAACAAATCACCGAAACATGTTTTGACTGGCTAATGACTGATACGAAAGTCGCTTCAAAATGTTATGCTATTCGTTCGTTATATCTGTTAGGAAATCATTTCGATTGGATTCATCCCGAATTGAAAGTTATTTTGGAGAAGGATTTTACCAGCCATTCTGCTGCCTACAAAGCCGTTGGCAGAGAAATTTTGAAGAAAATAAAATAGCATTTTCCTATTCAATCATTATAAAGTATCTTTGCTCTCAACAAACAACAACACAATGAACTATTTCTCTTCCAATTTTAAATTAGGAATTCTTGGTGGCGGACAACTCGGCAAAATGCTGTTATTTGACACCAGAAAATTCGATATTCAAACTTATGTTTTGGATCCAAGTGAGGATGCTCCTTGTAAAATTGCCTGTAATCATTTTTTTCAAGGGGATTTAATGGATTTTGAAACAGTTTATAATTTTGGGAAACAAGTTGATGTTTTGACTTTCGAAATCGAATTGGTTAACCTTGAAGCCTTGGAAAAACTGGAAAACGAAGGCAAAAAAGTATATCCTTCGCCAAAAACCTTAAAATTAATTCAAAACAAAGGAATCCAAAAAACATTTTATATCAACAACAATATTCCAACTGCACCTTCGAAAACATTCAAGGATTTAAAAAAATTGGTAGTTGAAATTGTCGAGTCTAAATTGCAAATGCCCTTTGTATGGAAATGCACCGAATTCGGTTATGACGGAAATGGCGTAAAAATCATTAGAAGTCTTGAAGATTTAGAAAATTTACCCAATGTAGAATGTATTGCCGAAGAAATGGTCGAATTCAAAAACGAATTGGCTGTTATCGTTTGTCGAAATCCTTCGGGCGAAATCAAAACTTATCCCGTCGTGGAAATGGAATTCCATCCCGAAGCCAACCAAGTGGAATATGTTATTTGCCCCGCAAGAATTGACGATAACGTAGCTGCAAAAGCCAGAGCAATAGCACTCGATGTTTCTGAAAAATTCAACCACGTGGGACTTTTGGCAGTGGAAATGTTTCAAACCCAAGACGATGAAATCTTGGTAAACGAAGTCGCTCCTCGTCCACACAATTCGGGTCATTACAGCATCGAAGCCAGTTATACGTCACAATTCGAAAACCATTTACGTGCCATTCTTGATTTACCACTAGGAAATACCGATAGTAAAGTAGCCGGAATTATGGTCAATCTTACTGGAGCAGAAGGTTTTTCGGGAGATGTGATTTATGAAAATATTGAAAAAATATTAGGTTGGGACGGAGTTACGCCACATATTTATGGAAAAAAACAAACGCGTCCTTTTAGAAAAATGGGACACGTTACGATAGTAAATGAAAACATTAATGAAGCACGAAAAATTGCGGAGGATGTTAAGAATACGATTAGAGTAATTAGTTTAAAATAACAAAATAAATTTATCAAAAAAACGTTTGTTTTTATATAAAAATATATTATTTTTAATATACTTTTGCACATCTACATACTAACTTACAATTTTAATATTCATTATGAATATAATTAAATTAGAAAACAAAAATCAAATATTAGGAAAAGCAGGAGTTTTTAAGGATATTTTTGATTATACATTTTTAAAAATTGCAAATGAATTTATAAAAATAAATAATTTAAAATCTTTAAATGACTTCAATAAACGTAATGATATCAACATAAGAAAACTATTGTTATATCCTTTTTTTATAGCAACATCAAACGGGCATAGCAGGTCATTATATGATATTTATGGAGGTTTTTATGCTTTAACTTTCGGGCCAGTTTCAGATGCATTATTGAAAGAATTCTTCTTAAAAGAAGGGAAATTTGATACAAATTACGGCAACTCAAATTATTTTATTTTCAACAATAACAAGCTAGAATTTAAGCCAAATTACACATCCATAAATGATGTGAATGTAATATTAGAAGAAATCAAATCTAAAAAATATAACATTAACGGCACGGAAGTTAATTTTTCTGATTTGAAAATAAATAAAGATAATGAAGATGAAAATTCTCTAATTGAAGGTATCGAAAGTGGTTTTAAACATTTAAATCTATATACAAATAACAATTTTTTCAATTCTGATGAGGATGCTTTAAAATTTCATAGTTTCAAATATTCAGAATTTGCAAATAAATTTAATCAAGAGAATAAATTAATGGATTATGATGAAATCATTAAGGATAAAAAAAGACTTCCCTTTTATCCTTTAACCAATTAAGACCTAATTTAGGTCTTTTTTTTATTAAAAAAATTATGGAAACCACTTTCTTAAAAAAAATTAGTTATTCCAATAGTCCTGGAGAGTTTTTTCAAAACATAAATCTTTCCATTTTATCTGGAGAGTATTTATTTGATTTGGTTTCATTCAATAAAATAATTGAAAATTTAGAGACGAATAATACTTTCGA
>DAORUG010000051.1:0-18790 GCA_035433125.1 Flavobacterium sp. | reverse complement strand
CCCATTGAAAGACCCGCCATTGCACGGTGAGTTTGCTTGTTAATGGTACGATAATTAGTGTCAACATAAGGAATTAATTCATCTACAAGAACGGTTTGAAATCCATCAATTTTGAAACTTGCCATACCACCAAATTTAATTTCGTTTGTCATTCCGTAAGTCATTACAATGATGAATGGTTTTATTTTACCTTCGGCAATCATATTATCCATAATAAGATTTACACGTCCTTGATTGCTCCAAGCCGTTTCATCTTCTCCCCATCCGTGTTGCAAATACAAAACTGGATAACGCTTTGATTGATCTTTATGATAACTTGGTGGAGTATAAACGTATGCTCGACGTGATGTGTTGGTGCTTTTTGAAGGGAAAAGAATTTGTTGTACACTACCATGAGAAACATCTTTTAATAAATAAAAATCTTGATCATGAGCTGGTATTTCTATACCACTTTCCCAACGAGTTGAACCATAAAAGTTCAATGCACCCGGATCATTAAAAACACCACCATCTACGGTTACATGATAATAATGAAATCCTTCGTCCATCACGCCTGCAGTGGTTCCCATCCAGAATCCATCTTCAGCTTTGGCTAGTGTAGTTCCACCTTTTGCACCACCTAATCCTAGACTCACAACAACAGACTTCGCTTCGGGTGCTGTAATTCGGAATCGTGCATAGCCCTGAGAGTTAACTTGTGGATATTCTTGTCCCGGTTGATTAACAGAAGAGGGTTTAAAATCCTCGATTATAGCCGTTGGACTGGTTTGTGCCAAAGACAAATAGCTACATAAAATAAATACTAATGCAATTGAATACTGTTTCATAATTTTTATTTTTTTAATTAATTAATTGATTATTATTTGAATAAAAGTGGTGCGAACTCGTTCAAACTTCGTCTCCAACTTTGCCATTCATGCGCTGTTAATGGAGAGATGTAGAAATGAGTATTCATACCAGACGATTTTAAATTTTCAGTATTTACTTTTGGATCTCCTCCTAAACCTTCTCTGCGGTTTTCAAGTTCACGGCTACCATAACTTACAAACAAAAGTTTGTTTTTTTCTTTAAAATTAGGTGCGTTTTTAACATCTTCCAGACTCATACTTCCCCCGCTGAACATTCCTACATAGGCAAAAACATTAGGATTGGCCAAAGTAATCACACGCGTTTGCATTCCTCCCATAGATAATCCAGCCATGGCACGATGTGATTGATCGGCTAGAGTTCGATAATTAGAATCAATCATTGGAATAATATCTTCTAACAAAGTTTTCGCAAATCCATCTGCCCAACCTTTTGGAGGCCAATTCCCTTTGGCACGATCCGCTTGTGAAACTGGTGCTGATTGAGCTGGAGGGGTCCAAGTTCCGTTATCCATCACAATGATAAATGGTTTGGCTTTTCCTTCGGCAATTAGATTATCCATGATAAGATTGGCGTGTCCTTGACTTGACCAACCCGTTTCATTTTCTCCTCCACCGTGTTGCAAATACAATACTGGATACCGTTTATTATCTTTATTGTATCCCGGCGGTGTGTAAACAAAACAACGACGCATACTGTTATTGCTTTTAGAGAAATACATTTTTTCTGTTACTTCGCCATGAGGAACATTTTTGATTGCATAAAAATCCTGATCTTTTGCTGGAACTTCGATTCCGCTTCCCCAACGACTTGCGCCATAATAGTACATACTTCCCGGATCGGGTACAGAAGCACCATCAATATTCAATTGATAATAATGAAATCCTACGTCTTGAGGAGCTGATTCGCCTGTCCAAACGCCTTTGGCATCTTTTGTAAGATCATATTTTACAGCTCCAATATCCAATTGCACTTTGAGAGCCTCTGGAGCAGCTATTTGCACACGCACTCGTCCTTCGGAATTTACCTGAGGATATTGCTTTCCTTGTTGAGTTGTTGCCGAAATTTTGAAATCCTCGACTACAGTAGTTGGAGTTGTTTGAGCCAAACTAACTCCAGTTGCTGCCATAAATAATAAGCTAACTGCTAAAGATTGATACTTCATTTTCTTGGTTTTTTATAGTTAAAAAAATAATTATTTGGACTGCGGAACGATTATTTGGTATTTGCCACTAAGATGCATTATGCTAAATAAATACATTAGACCATCATAATAAGGGTCAAAATAGCCATCTTCATAAGGTTCCAATTTGGCATTCCAAACCGCGTGAACAAAATCTAAACTTGCTTTATCTTTATTTACAAGTGAAGCAGTCGCTGCAGTAGATACCAATCCTATAGAATGTCTCAATTTTTTCACTGGACCTGCCTGAAGAATAAAATCGGGTGTAGAACCATCCAAATTATACTGATCCACATAAGTGTCCATACCTTTAGATCTAAGGAAGTTTTGAAATCTTTTGGCGTAATCTTCCTGCCATGCTTTGTCTTTACCAAACCAAGTATAGTCCATAGCAATGTTCATAGGAACTCTCCAAGAATCATAACGGAAAGCTGCCGGCATCCAACGTGTGGAATGTGGCGTTCCGTCAAACTCCGTATAATCAGCATTTAACCCCGTTACAGGATGACAAGCTTTGTGCAAAAACTCGCGAGAGACATCGGCACATTCTTTGTAAAATTGTTCGTGACCATCTTTGGCGTATTGAACCCATATTTCGTAAAAAGCTGGAAGGTGATACGAAGGGTCCGTCCACTTATAACCGCCACCTTCTGGCACAAAAGATATTTGTTTGTGCTCTGTATTGATAAGGTTATATATATTACCCGTGCCATCTTTTTTCCACATTGCATCCAATATTCTTCTGGCTTCTTTATAGTAATCAATTCCGGTGTTGTTACCCCATTTATTGGAAGCAAAGAGCAAACTGGTGATGTAATACAATTCCCCATCAGATGCAGATCCGGGAGAATTCTGCTTCATAGTAACCGGGTTAAGACTCCAAGCAAAATACCCCTCGCGTGGACCGCTTTGATGTTGCATATATGTTTTTGAAAATCTCCAGATTTTGTCGAAAACCTCTTTTTTATCCAGCTGGACTGCCACCATCATTCCATAAGACATTCCTTCGGTTCTTGCATCTTTATTTTTCACATCAGATACATAAGCCATGGTGTCTCCAACGGTGAAATATACTCGATTTGGTCCTTCAAAAACATCGTAATAGGCTTTAACTAATTTTTTGTCAATTTCTTTTTGACTATATCCTGCTTCTTTAAAAAGATTTCGATATTGAGGTTTTTTAGCAGAATCTTGCTTTTTGTTTTTTTGAGCTAGAATAACGTTAGAGGCTACTAAAACAAGGAGTAATAGAATAGTTTTTTTATACGCTTTCATTAGATTTTTTTTGATGTTAAAATTATTTTTTCACTAAAGAATTGGTTGCTAACCAATCTAATAATGGATCTATCCAACCAGGAAATCTAAAGATAAATCCATGACCACCTTTTGGATAAAGGTGCATTTCGGCATCTACTTTATTATGTCTTAGTTTTTCAAAATACTGAATACTGTTATCAACATCTACTGTAGTATCATCTGCAGAATGCGTCAGATATGCCGGGGGCGTATTAGACTTAACCTGTAATTCATTTGAAAACAAATCGACATCATCATTACTTGGGTTTTTTCCTAGCAGATTGTCTCTTGAACCTCCATGAGTCAAAGCATTTGTCATACTAATAACCGGATAAACTAAAATTTGAAAATCAGGACGCAAACTGGTGTTTTCTTTATTATCAATATAAGATTTTTCAAAATGAGTTGCTGCTGTAGAAGCCAAATGTCCGCCAGCTGAAAAGCCCATAATACCAATTTTATTTCTATCTACTCCCCATTTATCAGCATTATCTCTAACTAGTTTAATAGCTTGTTGTGCATCTTGCAAGGGACCTATTTTTTTGTCCACCATTATCGCGTCATTTGGCAATCTATATTTAAGAACAAAGACTGCAATCCCTTTTTCTGCCAATGCTTTGGCTGTACTAACTCCTTCTCCATTATAAACCACAACTGAATAGCCGCCTCCTGGAACAATAATTACGGCTGCTCCAGTTGCCTTTTCGGTATTGGGTTTAAAATATTCAAGTGTTGGAATGGTTACATCCTTATACATTCCAGTTCCCGACTCTTTTAACGCTGTTGGTTTTGAGTTTGGAATTTTAGAAGGATATAAATTGATGATTTCTTGCGCCTGAATTAATACCGAAAAAAACAAAAAATAGCATATTAAGAGCAAGCTTGTTTTATTTGTATCACGAAAATATTGATCTGCTTTTTTCATTTAAAAATTCATTAAGTGGATTATCTTATGGCTTTTACAGCTTACTTTTTTTTACGAAGCTTCTTGTGTTATGCTTATTGAATTGTGATTTTTGTCATTTTTAAATCATTGGCATCCGAACTATTGCCATAATACACTTCATATTCTCCGGGAGTTACATTCATTCCTATAATTTTAGCATCATAAAATTCAAATGAAGAAGCAGGTAAATCGATGGTTATATTTTGTTTTTCACCCGCTTTTAAATCAATTCGTTTAAAGGCTTTCAATGTTTTTAAAGGACCATCGGGATCATTTAATTTTCGAACATACACCTGAACAATCTCGGTTCCATCGCGCTTGCTGCTATTTTCTATTGGAAAACTTAATTGGGTATTTTCATTCGATTTTATGGTTGTCTTACTTAATTTACCTAAACCAATATTAAATTGAGAGTAGCTTAAACCAAAACCAAAAGGGAACAACACATCTGTTGTGTATCTGTAGGTGCGACCTTTCATTGAATAATCCTCGAAATCGCCAAGTTTCTCTGAGTTTTTATAAAATGAAATAGGTAGTTTTCCGGCAGGATTGTAATCGCCAAAAAGCACATCGGCTACAGCCTGACCTCCCGCTTCCCCTGGATACCAAGCCTGTAAAATGGCATCGCAACTTGCTGTCTCAGGTGTTAAAGCAATGGCAGAACCCGAACAGTTTACAAAAATTACTTTTTTGCCCGCTGCTTTAAGCTCTTTCAAACACATTCTTTGAACAGCCGGAAGATCAATATTAGTTCGGTCACCGCCTTTAAAACCCGGATAGGAAACCGGCATTTCTTCGCCTTCAAGCAAAGTAGAAAGTCCACCTGCGAAAATTACGGTATCGATGCCTTTTAGTTTTTGAATTAATGCTCCGAAATTGATATCATATTCTTTTCCAAAATCGAATTCAAGATTGGCTTGCCAATTGTTGGATTGGGCAAAAAGAATTTCAATTTTATATTTTTTTCCTGCTATAACATCAAAAGAAAAATTACTCGGAATAGTTCTCCAATTGGTATATTTTGCGACAGATTTACCATCCACCAATAATTCAAAAGCTCCTGTAGCACCTGTTTTAAAAACCAATTTTTCGGAAGTTTTTGCGGTAAATTCGGTTTCGTATTTTCCAGAAAAACCTTCTAGTTTTACTCCCGAAGCAAACTCATGCTGACCAGCAGTAGTCATTTTTATAGGATTTACAATTTGCTGAGTTGCTACACTATTTCCCTCTCGGTTTGGATTATTCCAATAAGTGGCTTTCATTCCTTTTTTTCCTTCAAATGAAATTTGGTCAAAATAAGTTTGGGTTACTTTATCCTCAACTAAATCGCAGGCTTTATCATAAAAGATATTTTTCGCATCAATTTTTGATTCTATTCCGTCTTTGATGGTAATGGTTTTAACTGGTGTTCCATTATAATTTCCCCATAACATAGGTTCATTATCAGCATTTGGACCTATAATGGCAATTTTTCCTGTTGCTTTATTTAAAGGAAGAACATTGTTTTTATTTTGCAAAAGCGTCATTGACTTTTGAGCCATTTCAAGTGTCAATTGCTGATGTTTCTTGCTGTTAAGAACTGATGCAGGAATCTTTGTCCAAGGTACTATGGCGTCATCATCAAAATCACCTAAATCGAAACGGCCTATCAAAACGCGGAGCAAACTTTTATCAATGTCGGATTCTTTAATTAGATCTTTAGCGACAGCTGCTGGTAGTTCTTTAAAAGGATATTTCTCCCAAACACATTCTACGTCAGTTCCTGCAAGTACTGCTTTGGAAGCTGCATGTGTGGCATCTGATGAAACTTTATGCGTGGTATAAAAATCAGTAACTGCTCCACAATCGGAAACCACCAGGTATTTAAATCCCCATTCATCACGAAGGATTCGCTGCAATAATCGGGTATTGCTGCAACAAGGCTCATCGTCAAGACGCTGATAGGCGCACATTACCTGACGTACATCGGCTTCTTGTACTAATGCTTTAAATGCAGGTAAGTAGGTTTCGTATAATTCTCTAGGATTTACATTGTTTAGATTCAATTCGTGTCTGCTCCATTCGGGGCCTGAGTGAACAGCAAAATGTTTTGCGCAAGCTAAAAGTTTACGGTATTTTGCATCTGCTGGACCTTGCAATCCTTTAACTACTGAAATCCCCATTCTAGAAGTAAGATAAGGGTCTTCGCCATAGGTTTCTTGACCACGTCCCCATCGAGGATCTCTAAAAATATTTACGTTTGGAGTCCAAACCGAAAGGCTCAAAAAACGTTTGTTCTCATTTCCGCTTTGAATCCATTGATTGTATTTTGCACGAGCTTCATCAGATACTGCATCAAAAACACGATACAGCAATTGATCGTCAAACGAGGCTGCCATTCCAATAGGTTCAGGAAAAACGGTAACATTATCATTATTGGCATAGCCATGCAAGGCTTCGCTCCACCAATTGAATTTTTTAATTCCAAGTCTTGGTATAGCATCACTTTGATCGCACATTAATGCTGCTTTTTCTTCAAGTGTTAATCTTGAAATCAAATCTTTGGCTCGTGCTTCCGAACTTAGAGAAGGATTCTTATATGGAAGTTGCTGAGCATTTATGCTAACTATTGTAAATAAACTTATGATACACAGGTGGTTGATTTTCATGATTTTTAATGGAATTAAATTTAACAATTAGGTTTTTATGAAATGGAGAGATGAACTAATTCGTTTTTGAAATTTGTCCGTCAATATGGAAATAATCAAAATCGGCAAAACCACCCACATTTTTAGTTGCATAATTAAATAACCCAAAACGATACCCCATAAAATGAGGAAGTGTATAAGGCAATTTTATGGTGTTTCCAATGCCAATCCAGTTTTTTCCGTCTAAACTGTAATAGAACTTTCCTTTGTCTGCTTTGTTTTTAAAATCGCATTCTGCTTTAAAATATACTTTGTCTTGATTTAAAGCTACACTTGCAACTTCTTTTGGAACTCCTTTTACAGCATCCATCATTACAATTTTTTTAGCCCCATTTTCAATTTTTACAGCTATCAATCCATATTCCTTTTGTAACAAACAAAGTCCCGCAAGGTCTCCTTCTTTCATTTTAGATACTTCAACAAGTGTAGCTGCTGAACTTTCTGGTCCAATGGTTCTTTGTGTCAACGTGTTTTTAGCTTGAACAAAACTGCTGTCTATTCTCGCTGTTTTTAATCTTAGATAGCCTTTTCTTTCTCTAACAGACCAAAGCGAATTATCTGGATTATGATTCCATTGCCAAACTAAAGGCAAAGCTGCATCGCTTTTTTTACGTGTAAATTCATCTGAATTTACAATTCCGGGAATTAATCCTTTGCTGGGAGGTAAGTCTAAATATTCAGGAACTTTACCATTCACACCTAATATTGGCCAGCCATTTTCCCATTTGACTGGAACTAAATAAGGAATACGACCTACACCTCCAGCATCTCTAAATAAATAAGAAAACCATCTGCCATCTGGAGTATCGATAAGTCCTCCTTGTGCAACACCTTGATCTTGTAATCCAACTTTCCCTTCCCAAGGGCCATTGATGTTATCGGCGCGATGGATAATTACAGTACGCATTCCGCCTCTTGGCCAGTTGATATTGAATAAATAATATTTTCCATTAACTTTAAAAAGCTGGGAACCTTCAGAATTTAACATAATATTGTTTCCGGCAGGAGCACTGGCGTTTTCAATTAAGACTCTTTTTGTTTCTTCTTTTACACCCGAAAGATCCTTGTTCAGTTCTATTATTTCAAGTTTTCCTGATCCCCAAACCATATACACTTTTCCATCATCATCAAAAAGAATGGAGTGATCGTGGTAGGAGTGATTTAAAACCACTTTTTTCCAAGGTCCTTTTTCAATATTTTTTGTTGAATAAATGTATGTTTTACCCGTTGTTCCTGAAAAAGTACTTAGGTAATAAATTCCATTATGGAGACGCAAACAACTAGCCCATGAACCTCTACCATAATCGTTTTTCCCATTATCTAAATTGAGTCTGTCATTGTCATCTTCTAATGTTTCGTATGCATAATTGACCAATTTCCAATTCACTAAATCCGTAGATTTCATAATTGGAACCCCTGGATTAACGTGCATTGTAGTACTGCTCATATAATAGGTGTCGCCTACTCTAATTATTGACATATCAGGTACATCAGCATGAATTAATGGATTTTGCGTTTTACTGTTTTGAGAAAACGCAACCGTTTGCATTATTAAAGCAAAGCAGACTAAAATGAACAAATTTTTATGTTTCATTGGATAAAAATTTAAAATTGAATTGTATTTTTATTTGATTTTTTTAACCCCTTCTGTGGTTTGTACTATTTTTTGAATAGTTCCATCTTCGTTGTAGTACATATAATCTACGCAAACAGAACGTCTGTAACTACCGCCTGTAGGCAAGCTACCATTATGATAAAAAAAGTATGATTTTCCTTTATAGTCAATAATACCGGGATGTGTAGTAAAACTGTTTTTTACATTTTCCTGAATAATTCCTTGATGCGTCCAAGGTCCTGTAATGCTAGGAGCTGTACAATATTCTATCATTTCTGGTTTTGTACCCACACTAGGATAAACTAAATAATAAAGATTTTTTCTTTTGTAAACCCAAGGGCCTTCGATATAATTTTTGGGTTTGAAAGTAGTGATAGCTCCATCCATTTCTATCATATTCTTTTTAAGTTTTACCCATTTGCAGCTTGAATGTCCCCAAAATAAATAGGCTTGCCCATCATCATCAACAAATACTGTAGGGTCAATATCATCCCATGAATGTTTCATGTCTGTAGTCATTTCATTTACTACAAGAGCTTTTCCAATAGCGTCTTTAAAAGGACCTGTTGGACTGTCTGAAACTGCTACTCCAATTGCAGCTCCACCTTTACTATTGGCATCTTCTTTATGAAATGTAGAAACAAACCAGTAAAATTTTCCTTTTCTCTCAACACACTGTGCTGCATAAGCATCGCCCGTTGCCCAAGAAAAAGTACTAGGAGAAAGTAGCGCTCCGTGATCTTTCCATGTTGCCATATCCGTTGTTGAAAACACATGCCAATCCGCCATTTTATAGTTAGTATCTGCTTCGGTGGCTACATCGTGTCCTGTGTATAAATACAGTGTCCCTTTATGCACAAGTGGCGATGGGTCGGCAGTAAAAATGTGACTAATTATAGGGTTTTGAGCTGTAATTTCGATCATCGACAAACAACACATTAATACAAAAAGAATCTTGGTTTTTAATTTCATAATTTATAGGGTTTGGTTAATAGCATTTCTTTTTTGTTACTCTATTTGTAGCATTTTAATTGTATTAATTTTTCTCAAAAACTACTTTTTAATGATTACTTTTTTACCACTATATTTTATGGATTTGGCAACAGTTTCATTTTCATTTCCTGTTATCCATTTAATATTCATAGTATATGTATCAATTTTATCTTTATAGTTACCTATTTGATTACCAATAACTAAAATTTGTTTCTTTTGATCCCAGTATATTGGTATTTCAAGGTGCTCGCCTTTTTCATAGTTGTAATTATCGCCTTCGTCATCGTAAAGTGTAAACGAAGCGTCTTTACCTGTATATACACGGATTTCAAGAATATCTTGTTTTGTTTGAGTGCTTTGAACTACATTTCCCATTGGTACAATTGAACCCTCTTTTACAAAAACAGGAATTCTGTCTAATGGAGCAGGTGATGCTATTGTTTGTCCTCCTTCAAATCGTTTGCCTGTCCAGAAATCATACCAAGCATTTTGTTTTGGCAAATAAACATTCCAATTGGTAACATCAGGTGCTGTTACGGGTGCTATCAAAAATGCTTTTCCAAACATATATTGGTAGGCTTGACTTACAGCGGTTGTGTCATCATTGAAGTCCATAATTAAGGGTCTCATCAAAGTCGAATTATTCATAGCTATTTGCCAAGCTTCTGAATAAATATAAGGCAACAATTGATACCTAAGATTCATCATAGTCCGCATATTATTCTCTACTTTTTCACCATATTTCCAAGGCTCAGTTTCTGTTTGATATCCATGAATACGGAATATTGGATTGAAAACACCCCATTGGAACCAACGAGTGAGTATTTCGTGATACTTTTCATCCTTGTATTGCCCTGAGCCAGGACGGAAAAAACCACCTATATCAGTAGTCCAATAAGGCATCCCGGTAAGATTATAATTCAATCCTGCTACTATTTGACGTTTATAAGTGTCCCAGTTCCAACCTATATCTCCCGACCAATTGATGGTGCCATAACGTTGCTGACCTAAAAAAGCAGAACGAGTAAGAATGGCAACTCTTTTCTCTGGATTGGTATTTCTTTGCCCTTCGTAAACGGCTTTGCTGACAAATAATGGATACGTTAATCGGTAAAAATCACCCAACCCAAAATAGGTTTGTTTTCCTTTTAGGGCATCATTTTCAGGTTCGGTTGCATCCATCCACCAAGAATCTACACCTATAGCAAATAGATTTTTATCGAGTGCGTTCCAATGTGTTTTTTGAGCTTCCGGATTATAAATGTCTATCCAAGGACTGTTCTTTATGAACAAATTTTTGGCTAAATATTCCTTAGCAATTTCAGATTCTTTATTCAAATTTTCCCAAACAGAAACCGAAAAATGAGCATTCAAATCATGAATTTCTTTTATGAATTTTTCTGGTTCAGGATAATGTGTTTCATCAAATTTAGGGACTCCCCATCCATATTTTCCCCAATATTGCCAGTCTTGCACAATGACATCCACCGGCAAATTGCGCTTTCTAAATTCTTTAAGGGTAGAAACCAAATGCTCTCCAGAAGTGTAGCGCTCGCGACATTGCCAAAAACCATATGCCCATTTAGGCAACATAGGCACTTTACCGGTTAGGTTACGGTAAGTGGCTATAATTTCGTCCGTGTCTTTTCCTGCAAAAACAACATAATCTAATGATTTGGCATTAGGCGAATTAAAAACCGTTTCATTATTGGAAAGTTTTAAACTAAGAGATGGCGTGTTACTCGATTTGCAAACCACTTTTACAGTATGTTCTCCCGCTTTTAAGTTAACTAATTTACTCACTGCCGGTGGAAGCCATAAATTAGATTGATTGATTACATCGATATCGTCAATCAATACTAAATGACGACTGTCCATATCTCCAAGATCAAGCATTACTGAATATTCGCCATCTTTGGCTACCGAAAAACTACCCGAATAAACAGATTGTTGTTGTGAAACGCGTTGTGTACCCGAGGTAGTAGTCACTTCGGCTTCACGTTTTTCACCGTCTTTTGTATCATTTTTTGATAGTGAAATATTTTGATTACTAGGATTAAAATAGGTCAAACCATATTGATGCCACAATAATCCATAGCCTTTATTGGATACCAAAAAGGGGATTGCAATTTGGGTGTTTACTTGAATTAGTTTTCGTGTAGTGTTTTTTAGATTATAAAATCCATCTTGAAATTGCCCTAATCCAAATAAGTATTCGTCTTGAGGCGATTCAAAGCCTTGTTCGGCCACAAAGCAAGGTTCTCCCATAATGGTACTGGGTTTCATTAACCTTGTATTTGCCTTTTCGCTAAGGAAAACTTTTCCAGATTTATCGCTATACTGAATAACTCCAGTTTTTTTATCGAATGCGACACTCATTGCTTTTGTGCTAAGTTTTAAACTGGTTGCGCTTTCTTTCAATGTAAAACTTGGTACATTAGGTTTGTTGATGAATACAAACTCTTGCGTTTCTGATAAATTTCCAATTACATATTTTATCCTTACTGATTTGTCTGTAAGAGGAATTATGCTAAGTGTGCCTTCGGACAGATCTACTGATAGTCTGTCTTTGGTCAAAGTATGTTTTTTATACTGCTGTGCATTGATCGATATGGACAGCAATCCTAAGAATAAAATGTGAATGAATCTTTGCATATTAATGTTTTTAACTAATTATAATTATTCTTGAATTGGATGAAAAGAAAGAATAACACTTTTTATCAATCTAATATTCAGGGCACTTATACTTGGCAGTATTAAAATAAAACGAATTTAAATTTATTTTTTACTGTTCTTCATTATCTCAAGCATTTTGGATGCATATCTTTTTCCTAACATTCTATATCCTTCAGCAGAAAAATGAAGATTATCAGCTACATCAGGGCATCCGCTTGAAGAAATCACATGTGAGTTTGGAATTGTTTCTGGTAAAGTGGCAATTATTTTGTTCATACTGGCGCATATTCCACCTTGATCCGCATGCACAACTTCTCCAGCCAATAAAGGGGTAGATTCTGCTTTAAGATTAAGGTCTTTCAATAGGTTATCATAAACTACCTTTACCTTTTTTGTCCACAATGTATCATTGGTATTTGATTCGCCTTGATGTAATAAGATGCCTTTTATCACACCCGTTTCTTGAGCAATTTTGGCCATTTCCACTAATCTGGCATAAGGATTTCCGTCATATTGAGCGACCATTGATTTCAACCATTGTGGAGACGTGCTCACATAAGATTCATAATTATCTTTGTCGAAAAGTTCTATTTTGCAACCTCCTACTGCCACATTGATAACACCCACTTTTACATCTTCAGGAAGGTTAGCAATCATTTCTCTTCCAAAATAATCGGCTGGGGTAAGACCTGTTTTACAACGACTCAAAGGCGGAACAGCAGTGTACCATTGTCCTTTTTTTCTATTTAAATTATCACAATCTACCGCTTCTAAAACCTGAAATCGCTTATTTACTATTGTGTCTTGAGGTTCAAACTTTGCATTTCCTTCCATATTAGATTGTCCAATACAGAGATAGACATAGAATTTTTTATTTTGAGCAAATGAATTCAACCCAAAAAACAGTACTGCAACAGTAAACAACAGGCTTAATTTTTTTTTCATTTTTTAAAGTTTAGATTTATTTTAAAAATTATTTTTATTTGCTTACTAGCGTTATAAAACTTCCTTTTTTTGTTGGTATATCAACAACCGTAGTTGGTTTAAGTTCAAGCGGCTTAATAGTAGCTTTTTCAGATATAATAGAAGCTGGTGTCTCAGCAACAAAATAAAAAGGGTTAGGATTTTCACCTTTGGAATCCACTAAATCAGCACCCGAATTTTGCTTCATAGCATTTGGTAAACGCAATCTCAAATTTCCTCCAAGTGTAGATTTTACGACCAGTTTTATTAGTTTGGCATCTTTCCATTGCATTTCGACCACTTCGAAACCACCTCTAACTCGCAAGCCTTTGACAGTACCCTCTTTCCAAACATCGGGTAGAGCCGGAAGCAAATGAATTGCACCATCTGAACTTTGTACAAGCATTTCAGAAATTCCTGAAGTACAACCAAAATTTCCATCTATTTGAAATGGCGGATGCGCATCAAAAAGATTGTTGTAGGTACCGCCTCCTCCAGGATTTACACCCAACGGAGTGAGTTGATTCTGAATGAGTTTATAAGCGTGATTTCCATCCTGCAATTTTGCCCACCAATTCACTTTCCAACCCATACTCCATCCAGTGGAAACGTCTCCACGCTGAATTAATGTATTTTTAGATGCTGCAAATAATTCAGGGGTTATATAAGCCGAAATTTGATTGGATGGAAACAATCCATATAAATGTGATATGTGGCGATGATTGTCTTTTGGATTATCTAAGTCATCTAACCATTCCTGAAGTTGGTTGTGCTGACCAATGTGCATAGGAGCTAATCGATTCCGTGTTTTTGTGAGCGTTTCTATAAAAGCTGCATCAGTATTTAATGCTTCGGCAGCACGAATTGTTGTGCTGAAAATGTCAAATACAATTTGGTTATCCATAGTAGTTCCTGCATCTATCGAAGCCCCTTCAAAGCTTTTTGGAGAGTTTTCTGGAGAAATACTTGGACTCACTACTAACCATTTATTTTTAGGATCTTCTACTAAAAAATCGATATAAAACTGGGCTGCTCCTTTTATTGCCGGATATACCGAAGCCAAATATTTTTGGTCTCCATTATAAAGATAATGCTCCCATAAATGTTGACTTAGCCAACCGCCAGCTTCTGGCCAAGTTCCCCAAAAAGACCCGTCAATAGCACCCGTGACACGCCAAATATCTGTATTATGATGAGCTACCCAACCCTTGGCTCCATACATCACTTTGGCAGTTTCTTGACCTGTAACCGACAACTCTTTTATCATCTCTAAAAAGGGTTGGTGTAGTTCTCCCAAATTGGTTCTTTCTGCAGGCCAATAGTTCATTTGGGCATTAATATTAATGGTGTATTTGCTGTCCCAAGCCGGATTGATGTTTTTATTCCAAATCCCTTGAAGATTGGCAGGTTGACCACCAGGTTGTGAAGAAGAAATGAGTAAATATCTACCATATTGGAAATAAAGCGATACCAAATTGGGGTCATTCGTATTTCTGAAATTTTTCAGACGCTCATCGGTTGGTAAATCAGCCGCTGGAGTAGTTCCTAAATCTAATTTCACACGATTAAAATACTTTTGATAAGCAACTATGTGATTTTTCAATATATTGGAATATGATTTTGGAAAAGCCTTATCCATATAATCTAAAGCTCTTTTATTTTCATCACCACTGATGTCTTTATAGTTGTTAAAATTGGTGGCTATCGAAATATAGATAGTAGCAGTAGTTGCATTTTTTATACTAAGTTCGGTGTCCGTAGAAGAAAGAGAACCTCCTTCTAATTTGATACGAGTGATTCCTTTAAATTTCACCATACCTTTTACGGTTTCGTGATCACTGGTAGTTCCAAAAATAGTTAGGTCATTATTTGGGGTAGTGGTAAAAGTTTTTTGTTTTTGAGGAGAGGTATAATTCACCTTAAAAGAGAGGCTGCCTGCTTTGCTTGCTGAAATTCGCATTACAATAACTCTATCGGTCAAAGAGGCAAATGTTTCCCGATTGTAAGAAACATCGCCCACAGTATAGGTGGTTTTAGCAACGGCTTTTTCAATGTCAAGTTCCCGATAATAATTAGTATAATTTTCATGTCCTTCAAAAACTAGAATCAGATTCCCCAAAGGTTGAAACATTTGTCCGTTTGATTTCTTGGTGATTATATTTTGATTGGCCAGCTTCTCGGCTTCTTTGTGTTTTCCTTCAAATATAAGTTTTCTGATTTCGGGAAGTGCTTGCAATGCGTCAGGATTATCGTTGCGATTTGGGCTACCACTCCAAAGTGTATGCTCATTCAATTGAATTATTTCTTTGTCAACATTACCATAAATCATAGCTCCTAAACGGCCATTGCCAATAGGCAGGGCATTTTCCCAAATTTCTCCTGAAGGCTGGTTATACCATAGTTTAAGAGATTGATTTTCTTGAGAATAAGAGATTGAAAAACAAAAAATAAAAATTAATATAGATACTTTTTTCATTGAAAATAACTGATTTATAGCTGTTAATTCTATATTAGAAATACTACGCTTAATAAAAAATATGTGTTAAATATACACTTAAAAAATTAAAAACAAAAATTCACAGCATAATAAGTGTTTATGCTATGAATTTTTGAGAAAAATAGTATTCATTATTTTTTTAAATAACTCTCTTTAGGCCCAAGATAACTTGGTTTTAAACCGCCTGTATTGATCATTATTTTTTCGATTACAACTCCTGGATCTACCATCCAAACTTTAAGTGTGTGAAAACCTGGTTTTGAAATAGAGAGTTTTGTTTCGGAACGTCTTGCTTGATTCACGACGGTCTGCGCCCAACCAGGATTCGAAAAATGCACTTTAAATTTGTCTGGAACATTCGTAACATATTGAGGCGTTTCATCATCAATGGAAATTGCAAATTTAATGTCACGACCTGGCATAATGTTCAGCAAAGGGGATGTAATTAGAGTTATATCTATTGTCCCATTCGTAAACAAATACAGGGGATATTCGAGGCAAGGTGCATCTTTTTTTGGCGTTGCTGCTGGAGCATTGGCTGGAGCTGTAGCTCTCATTCCTGAAAGTGTAAGCCCATAATCTTCTATTTTAATCCATTTTCGATCGCCTTCATCATTATTTTTTGAAAAATGCTCGGCTTCAATAGCAATTAATCCGCCACTTTCAACAAATCCTTTTATATTATTGTCTTCAGGATTAAATGCTTGAACACTTATAGAAACTTCCTGACCTGCACCAGAAATGGTAATGCTGGCTTGAGTTTTACCTTTTGGTACTAATTTTTCGTTTAATTTTACCCAAATTCTTTTATCGGTTTGGTCGATTTTGCCTTTGTTTTCGCTAATGCTTAACCAAGGAACATCGGTTTTGATGGTGTATTCAAAAGGGATTTTTCCGCGATTAAAAATTTCGATAAACTGCTCTTTGTTATTAAAAACATCCAACTCGGGAAGAATAGCTTTTTCGGAAGAACCTGGCCAACTAGCCTCGGTGCCTGGAAGACTTATTCCCATTGACGCTTCGGCTAATGGTTCAACGTCCTGAAGAGGAACTGCTCTTAAACTATTTTCTCTTGGCGGCATCCAATTATTGTAACCCAGATGAGTTTGATCCATAAAATGATTCCATCGTCCATCGGCGTAAATGGTATTGTAGTGCTTCATCAATGCAAGATCTTGCTGAAAGAGTTCACGGGTTTGATTTGCCATAGTATTGGCACTTACCCTTTTTTGACTGGCATACAAATTATTTCTTGCCGCGGTATAATACAATTCGTTTACCAATGCACAGGCCTTGGTCGGAAACAATACAATTTGATAAAATGCGTCTCTTTTTTCTTTTGGCAATTTGTTATAAATAGCTTCGGCTTGTGCAGTGATTTTATTAAAATCGGCTACTACATTCTCGGCTTCTTGGTAATTAACTACACTAAAAGTTTTTGGTGTCAATGATTCAATTTTTCGACGACCATTGTATTTAGTATATTTGGATAGAATATCAGCAATTTCATTGGCATACTCAGCGCCAAATTCTCTCGCAGCCCATAGTTGAGTATATTCGTTTATATTAGAATTTGTCCATTTATTGGTATCCCAAGCAAGGCTCATGAAATATTCCATTGGCAATTCATATCCTTTGAAGTGTCCCACATTCACAATCCAGATTCTATCCGCTCCATATTGTTTGGCAAGCGACATTTGATCCCAAATTTTAGAAATTGGATTGGTATTTATCCACTCATAACTGCGAGGATCGCCATGGTAGTCAAAATGATAATATACTCCGGAACCTCCAGCTCGTAAGCGCTCTTCTGGTGTAGGAAGTCTGCGAATGTTGCCCCAGTTATCATCGGCCCATAATAGTGTAATATTATCGGGTACACGCATTCCTTCATTATAATATTCCATAATTTCTTTGTACAAACACCAAGATTGGGGAACTTGGGTAATGTCGGGATTCATTTCTTCAGAAATTATTTTTTGTTGTCTTTTAACAATTTCTTCTACCATGGCGATATTCGACTTTAGGTCGCCTTCCATTTCTGAATCATTAGCTCCACGAAGTCCCATTGTAACAATACTTTCATAATTTTTGTTACGTCGAACACCTTCTCTCCAAAATTTATCGAGTGTGTCAGTATGTTTTTTATAGTTCCAATGACCTAACGATTTATAATACCTCCTATCCCATTCTTGTTGGGAACGAATCATGGGTTCTTGGTGTGAAGTTCCCATTACAATACCGTATTCATCGGCAAGGCGTGAGTTTTTGGCATCATCTTCGTTAAAGGCATTGCTCCACATGGCTGGCCACAAATAATTAGCTTTTATCCGGAGCATTAGTTCAAATACTTTGGAATAAAATTCAGAGCCATAATTAGCAACTCCATTGCCAATAGGTGGATTTTGGCTTGGTTTTATCATACCATATTTTTCTTTAATCCAATTGGTCAATGCCGGTGCTTCATCATTTATGAATATTCCTCTATATTTTACACTAGGTGATTGGGTGTGTTTTATTGGTTTTACGTATAGAGCGTCTTTATGCGGCACGGGAACATCAGCCCAGAAATACCAAGGTGATACCCCAATTTGTTGAGACAAATCGTATATGCCATATATGGTACCTCTCTTGTCGTTCCCTACAATTACAAGCGCTTTATCCACTCCTGGAAAAGGCTTATCAACTGTTTGAATCGTATAAGCTTCCCATTTGCCCACGATATTATTAATATCAATTTTTTTGTTTTTTACTAACTTATCAATAATTGGGCTTTTGCCATAAGTACCTACTATTACTATTTGTTTATTGGTTGGTAATTTGTCATAAACTATATTGGGAGCATAATTTGTTACCTTTTTAATATCAGATTGTAAATCTTTTAATGCTCTTATGACTCCAGGATAATCATTAGAACCGATGAATAATGGACTGGAATTGCCAGTTGCAGAAAGTGTAAAGAAATTTTTACCTCTAGTACTTGAGATATAGGATGGTTCTCCAATTGCCAATGCTGCTGTTGGTAGTAATATTGCCAAGAAGAAACAAACCAAAAAGCGAAAGCTCG
>DAORUG010000050.1:0-18891 GCA_035433125.1 Flavobacterium sp. | reverse complement strand
GTTGGACCTGAATTGAAATTGTTCGAATGTGGTATCCCTAAAGATATGGCAGCTGAATTATACAAACCTTTCGTTATCCGTAAATTGATAGAAAGAGGAATTGTAAAAACAGTTAAATCTGCGAAAAAAATAATAGACAAAAAAGAGCCAGTAGTTTGGGACATCCTTGAAAATGTAATCAAAGGACATCCAATCATGCTGAATCGTGCTCCTACTTTGCACAGATTAGGTATTCAAGCATTCCAACCAAAATTAATTGAAGGAAAAGCAATCCAATTGCACCCTTTAGTTTGTACGGCGTTTAACGCGGATTTTGATGGGGATCAGATGGCAGTTCACTTGCCGTTAGGACCAGAAGCTATTTTGGAAGCACAATTATTAATGTTGGCTTCTCACAATATCTTGAATCCTGCTAATGGTGCTCCGATTACGGTACCTTCTCAAGACATGGTATTGGGTCTATATTATATGACCAAAGAGCGTTTGTCAACTCCAGACCATAAAATTTTAGGTGAAGGCTTGACTTTTTATTCTGCCGAAGAAGTAAATATTGCTTTGAATGAAGGCCAGTTAGAATTGAATGCTCGAGTAAAAATTCGTGCCAAAGATTTTAATGAAAATGGTGATTTAGTTTACAAAATTATTCAAACAACAGCAGGTCGTATCTTGTTTAACGAAGTAGTTCCAGAAGCTGCGGGTTACATCAATGATGTATTGACTAAGAAAAACTTGAGAGACATTATCGGACACGTTTTGAGCGTGACCAATGTGCCTACAACGGCTGCCTTCTTGGATAATATGAAAGATATGGGTTATAAATTTGCCTTCAAAGGGGGATTATCATTCTCATTGGGAGACATTAGAATCCCAGAACAAAAAACAAAATTAATTGCAGATGCTAGAGAGCAAGTTGAAGGTATTTCTGCCAATTATAATATGGGTCTTATTACCAATAACGAACGTTACAACCAAGTTATTGACGTATGGACTTCAACAAATGCACAGCTTACAGAAGCAGCAATGAAAAACATTAGAGAAGACCAACAAGGTTTCAACTCAGTGTATATGATGCTTGATTCTGGAGCGAGGGGTTCCAAAGAGCAAATTCGTCAGTTAACTGGTATGCGTGGTTTGATGGCTAAGCCTAAAAAATCTACTGCTGGTGGTGGGGAAATTATTGAAAACCCGATTCTTTCTAACTTTAAGGAAGGTCTTTCGATTCTTGAGTACTTTATCTCTACTCACGGTGCTCGTAAAGGTCTTGCGGATACGGCTTTGAAAACGGCCGATGCGGGTTACTTAACAAGAAGATTGCATGACGTTTCTCAAGATGTAATTGTAAACACAGTGGATTGTGGTACTTTAAGAGGTGTTGAAGTTTCAGCATTGAAAAAGAACGAAGAAATTGTGGAAACTTTAGGCGAAAGAATCTTAGGACGTGTAGCATTGCAAGATGTTATTAATCCTTTGACCAATGAGCTTATCATAGAAGCTGGTGAGGAAATTACCGAATCTTATATGAAATTGATCGAGGCTTCTCCAATAGAAAAATTAGAAGTTCGTTCACCATTAACTTGTGAAGCTACAAAAGGTATTTGTGCTAAATGTTACGGTAGAAACTTGGCGACAGGGAAAATGACCCAAAAAGGAGAAGCAGTTGGTGTAATTGCCGCTCAATCCATTGGAGAACCTGGAACACAGCTTACATTACGTACATTCCACGTTGGTGGGGTAGCGGGAGGTATTTCTGAAGAATCAGGTATCGTTACAAGATTTGCAGGTAAAATTGAAATCGAAGATTTAAAAACAGTTAAAGGTGAAGACAACGATGGAAATGCAGTTGATATTGTGGTTTCTCGTTCTACCGAATTGAAATTAATCGACGTAAAAACAGGAATTCTATTAAGTACAAACAATATTCCTTACGGTTCAAGTATCTTTATTAAAGATGGTGAAACTGTAGCTAAAGGAACTTCTATTTGTAAATGGGATCCTTATAATGGAGTTATTGTTTCGGAATTCACGGGTAAAATCGCTTACGAAGATTTAGAGCAAGGTCAATCGTTTATGGTTGAAATTGATGAGCAAACTGGTTTCCAAGAAAAAGTAATTTCGGAGTCTAGAAACAAAAAATTAATCCCAACCTTATTGGTTTACGGTAAAGATGGAGAATTGATACGTTCTTATAACTTGCCAGTTGGAGCCCACTTGATGGTTGAAAATGGCGAAAAAATTAAAGCAGGTAAAGTATTGGTTAAAATCCCTCGTCGTTCTTCTAAATCAGGGGATATCACAGGAGGTTTACCAAGAATTACTGAGTTGCTTGAAGCACGTAATCCTTCAAATCCAGCTGTAGTTTCTGAAATCGATGGTGTTGTTTCTTTTGGAAAAATCAAAAGAGGTAACCGTGAGATCGTTATCGAATCTAAATTTGGTGAGGTTAAGAAATATTTGGTAAAATTATCTAGCCAAATTCTAGTACAAGAAAATGACTTTGTAAGAGCGGGAGTGCCATTATCTGATGGTGCAATCACTCCAGAAGATATTTTGAGAATTCAAGGGCCGGCTGCTGTTCAACAGTATTTGGTAAACGAAATTCAAGAGGTTTACCGTTTGCAAGGGGTAAAAATAAACGACAAACACTTTGAAGTAGTAATACGTCAAATGATGCGTAAAGTAAGAGTACAAGATCCGGGTGATACTTTGTTCCTAGAAGAGCAATTGATTCATACTAAAGATTTTATTGTTGAAAATGATAAACTTTATGGAATGAAGGTAGTTGAAGACGCTGGAGATTCAAGTGTGTTAAAACCAGGTCAGATTATATCTCCTCGTGAATTGCGTGATGAAAACTCACTGTTGAAACGTACAGATAAAAATCTTGTTGTAGCTCGTGATGTAATTACGGCAACAGCAACTCCAGTTTTGCAAGGTATCACGAGAGCATCTCTTCAAACGAAATCATTCATTTCTGCTGCATCTTTCCAAGAAACTACTAAAGTATTGAACGAAGCTGCTGTAGCAGGTAAAATCGATTACTTAGAAGGATTGAAAGAAAATGTTATTGTTGGACATAGAATCCCTGCTGGAACTGGTATGAGAGAATATGACAACACCATTGTTGGTTCGAATGAAGATTACCACGAAATGATGGCCAATAAAGAAGAGTATATTTATTAATCCTCATCCTGCCCTCTCCTTTTGGAGAGGGTTAGAGGAAAAATTAATTTTATGAATAATTCAAATCAACAACAAGGACAACTCGACATTGAGTTAGATGAAAAAACAGCCGAAGGAATTTATTCTAATTTGGCCATTATCAATCATTCCTCATCTGAGTTTGTTTTGGATTTTGTAAGTATCATGCCTGGTATTCCTAAAGCCAAAGTCAAATCAAGAATTGTCTTGACTCCGCAACATGCTAAAAGATTGTTGAAAGCTATTGGAGAAAACATTCACCGTTTTGAAGTTGCCCACGGCGAAATAAAAGACACTGAGCAACCTCCAATTCCGCTTAATTTTGGTCCCGCAGGACAAGCATAAATTATAAAAGGCTCCATTTTTGGAGCCTTTTGTTTTATGTAATATAGTATTCAGAGATAGTAATAACTTGATTTAATAACCTTTAGATAACATCATTTTGTGATTTAAACGACTTTTACGGTGCTTCATCGAAAATATTTTTTAGTAGAATAGTATTGATTTAGTTTTGACCTCAGATAAGAGAAAACAAACAAACTCTTTGCAACAAAGTCACAATGAATCAATTTTCTAAACAATACGGTAACAAAAATAGCAACATTCTTTTGATGATAGTTGCCTTTATTTTATTATCAGTTGGAACTGCTTTCGGTCAAACAACAGTTGAAAATAATTCTGATTTAAATGTTACGATTACTGCTAATACTGGCGAAACGATAGTAGTAAAGCAAGAGGATGCTTCTACTAATTCTAATATGAATTTTGTGCTTTGGTTTATGGGCACAAAACAAGATCCAAATGCAAAAATTTTACCAGCAGGATCAAATACTAAAAAACAATTTATGACTTCAGGTACTGCGCCAAATCGGTTGTTGATTAAAGCTTTCTTGAAAAAAGCGGTTAACTTCGAAAGTGCTGTAGTTTAAGGTAATCTAAAATATTTTATGACACATAAAGCTAATCATTTGATTAGCTTTTTTTATTTAACGCAAATAACAAACTCATCATTGAGACAATAATAAGTAATTCGTTCTTAATTACTTTTATAGTTATTTAATATCGACTGAATTTTGATTAAAAAAATAAATATAACATTATTTCAATCACATTACTCATTCATAACAACTGATTTCTTAATCCCTTCCAAATTCATCAAAAAATTGTGATATAAAAAAGGTAAAAAGACAAATAAAACCTTATTTGTTATTGTAATTCAAATATTTGCTTTTCATTTGTCTATATTAAGATTTAATTTTTTACATTTGCTTTATATCTAAAAAAAATACTTATGAAACAGATTTTACTCAAAATTAAAACTTATTCGGGTTATCGCTTTCAATTTTTATTACTTCCAGTACTCTTTTCGATGTTTGCTAATTTTGCGACAGCACAAACTAGTATTATTTATGAAAGTTATGCAATTTTAAGCATAAATGGGAATTTAAATTATTACAATATGCAATCTAATCAGCCTATATTTCCTTATTTAGAGGATGCTGATTTAGGAGTTTTTACAAAAGGAACAAATACTTTAGTTGTTAATGGTGGTCAAAATGGAACTACTTCAAGTGGTTCTTGTGATGTCACTAGTAGTGCTCTTTTGTATAGAGTATATCCAACAGGAAGTCCTTCAGGATCACTAATAAGTATAGATGAACCACTTATCTCAAGTGGAGTTAATGAGACTTGGGAAGGAACTTCTGGAAGTACAGATTTAATTGCAAGTTTGCCTCCGGGGACATACACATTAGAGGTTCATTCTGAATCTGTATTTACTGGATGTGGAGACGGAACACTTTATTCGGATAATGCTGGAGCAAATTATAACGCAGTATTTGAGGTAGTAAACCCTCAATCAACTTGGAACGGTTCAATTTGGTCAAACGGAACACCAACCGCTTCTATTGAGGCCATTATCGATGGTGTATATACAACTACAACAGACGGTGTTTTCAATACTAATAAGCTTACTGTAAATTCAGGAGCTTCTTTAACTATTAATTCAGGAACAAATTTAACTGTTCAAAACGAAGTAATTAATAATGGTAGTCTTGTCGTAGAAAACGATGCTAATCTGATTCAAGTAAATAGTTCTCCAAATACAGGATCTGTAACCGTAAATCGTAACAGTAGTTTATTAAAACGTTTAGATTATACTTTATGGTCATCGCCAGTTTCTGGAACACAAACTTTGGCAGCATTTTCTCCTTTGACTTTGCAATCACCAAGTCGTTTTTATACCTATGACTCAAGTTTTGGTGCAGCTGGTGCCTATAGTGTAATTGCTGTCCCAACCACTGCTACATTTGATGCTGGAGCTGGATATTTAATTCGTATGCCTAATGATGCAGATGCAGTAACACCAACAGCTTATGCAGGACAGTTTACAGGAGTTCTTAATAATGGTAATATTCCAGTAACTTTAAGTTACATTGATGCAGCACATTCTTATAATTTAGTTGGGAATCCTTATGCATCCGTTATTGATGCAGATACGTTTATCTCCGCAAACACAACTAACATAGAAACTACATTGTATTTTTGGAGAAAAATAAATTCAGCTGGAGGTTCAGCTTATGCAACTTACATACCTGTTGTAGGTGGAACCGCAACTTCTTCTAGTGAAATACCAAATGGAAAAATACAAGTAGGTCAAGGTTTTTTTGTTAAAGCCAAAAGTCCAGGAGGGTTAGTTACTAACTTTTTTACCAATACGATGCGAGATTCTGCTCCTGCAAGTACTCAATTCTTTAAAACTAAGCAACTACAAAGAGATCGCTTATGGTTAAATCTAACCAATACAACTGGAGTTTTTAGTCAAGCTTTAATAGCTTACATAACAGATGGAACAGTAGGGGTAGATATTTATGATGGTAAATACATTAATGACAGTCAAATTGCTTTGACCTCAAATATCAACAATGAAGAATATACTATCCAAAGTCGTCCGGTATTCGATGTTTCTGATGTGATGGCGTTAAATTTCAAAACGGATTTGGCTGGTGATTACACCATAGCTATTGGACTTTCAGACGGTTTGTTTGCTAATGGTCAGGATGTTTATTTGTTTGATAGTAAAACTGGAACCGAAACAAATTTAAAAACAGGTTCTTACGCATTTACGGCTGCCTCAGGAGTGGACAATACTAGGTTTTCTTTGAAATACCAAAAAACATTAAAAGTAGATGCACCTATATTCAATGAAAGTAGTGTAACTGTATATAAAAACAATGGGGTTGTATATGTAAATTCAAGAGAAAAAAATATCAGCAATATTAAAGTTTATGATGTTCAAGGAAGATTAATTGCCGAACAAAAAAATGTGAAATCCAGTACTGCTAGTATTCATAATTTGAAAGCAATGAATCAGGTTTTGATTGTAAAAGTAACCTCTGATGACAATAAAACAGTAAGTAAGAAAGTAGCAAATTAAAGAACTGACATAATATAATTATGAAATCATAATCAATTAAATTAACAAAAATGAAAAATACAGTATTAAAATATTATATATCCGCTCTTTTCTTGTTTTCTGCCTTTGTATCATTTGCGCAACCTGGGGATGATGATACAGGTGGTGGTTTAGAAGGTGGAGACCCTGCGGCACCAATTGATGATTATGTTTGGGTTTTGGCGATTGTAGGTTTGATCTTTGTTTTTATGAAGTTCAGAGCCATACAAAAAAGCAGAATTCAAGAATAAAACACAAAACGTTTTTTAATATAAAAAACCTGTTCCAAATATTGGAACAGGTTTTTTGCGTTAAATATTAGCTTTATTTTGTTGTCATTTAGAACTCCTTTTGGTCACCTAATATTAAATTAAACCAAATTAAACGCCACAATCACAGTTATGGTTTATGTGGAGTTTTTTTTTGAAATCAATAATGGTTTCTTAATCATTTCATAATGAATTTAATTAGGTCTAAAATTTTATTTTTATTTTTTTTGTAAATCAAAATTATGAATATCATAAAAATTAGAAGTTTATAAAAAAATAATTTCTTTAAATTTTGTAAATTCACTAAAACAGCTATTTTTGTTAAAAATTTTAACAAATATTATCATTTTTATAATACATATCAAATCAATAAATTATTACACATACTAACAATTAATTACATTTTTATGAACAAAATTACTCTAGGTTTTTTTTCAGGCAAAAAGTAAAACAACAATCAAAGGATTGTTGCTTTTGTTTGCTCTATTTTTGATGAATACACAAATCAGTTGGGGGCAGACAGCAATTGTGCCAAAATTATATTTTACTGCTAGAAATGTGACATCGGGGGCTACTGGTTGGACTATTACTGCTGTTACTAATAATGCTGCGACTGACTATTGGAAATTGTTGTCTACAGGTAATACTATGACATCTCCATCAATGGATTTTTCGGTTTTTTCTAATATAAATATTGCCTTAAGTCTTCAATCATTTGGTACTATTGTTTCAAACTCTGATAAAATTAAAATAGAATATTATGATGGTGCGACTTGGACTCAAGTAGGTTCATTATTAGCAACAACAGGTACAAAAGGTACTCAAACAGTAAGTCTGCCCTATTCATATTCTGCAGCTCAAATTAGAGTTACCGCACCAAATGCCACTTCAACTGCAGGAGCAAGGGTTTACTCTATTGATATAACAGGGAATGCCGTTTCATCTGGCCCTGAAATCAACATAAAAGGAAATGCTGTTTCTATTGTAGATGGAGCAACTCCAGTTTCAGCAACAAATGGTACAGATTTTGGAACCGTTGCTACAAGCACAAATATTACTAAAACCTATACTATAGAAAACACAGGTTCTGCTAATTTAACAGTAAGTGCCATTTCACTAACTAACGGAACTGCACATAGTATTGGTGGAATTACATTACCAGCAACAATAACTTCAGGAACTGAAACAACTTTCACAGTTACATTTAACAGTTCATCCGCAGGAACATTTAATGATGTGGTAAATCTTGTAAGTGATGACAGCGATGAATCTACATATAATTTTGATATCAAAGCAATAGCAGAAACTCCAGTGCCAAATATTTCTGTTAAGGGGAATAGTGCTATCATTGCAGTTGGAGACACAACGCCAAGTGCTACAGATGACACAAATTTTGGTAATACTGCCACTAATACAAATGTTGTTAGAACTTATACTATAGAAAACACTGGTACAGGAGATTTGATTGTTAATGATATTTTAATGTTGAACTCTCCAACTTCTAAATATAATGTCAATGGTATTTCATTACCTGCAACTATTGCGGCAGGCGGCTCTACTACATTTACTGTAACTTTTAACAGTTTAGTTGCAGGAACTTTTGCAGATAGTGTACTAATTGATAATAATGATCCAACAGATTCAACTTATGATTTTGCAGTTTCCGCTAAAGCTGTAACACTTAACTTTGGAGTAGGAGATATTAGCATTACTGCATTGGCAAACGATACACCTGATGGGATTTCATTTGTAAACTGGGTGCCTATTCCTGTTGATGCTGAATTATATTTTACAGATAATGCTTATGAAGCTGGTGCTTTGAAAACAAATGAAGGTGGTTCGCTACTTTGGAAAAACAATACGGGTAATATTATTCCAGTAGGAACAGTAATATATATTAGTACATTAACAACAGCGTCAACTGATTTAGGTATTGTTACAGGTGCTTTGGATGGTTTATCAGCATCTGGCGAAAATCTTTTTATTTACGAAGGATCAGCGGTTAGTCCAAGCTTTATTTATGGTTTGTCAAACCTTGCATGGATAACAACTGGAGCAACCACGTCTAACAATTCGTATTTACCAGCGGAATTAAATGTTACAAGCGGTAACATTGTAATTGGAGATTTTGATAACGTAGAATATAGCGGTGCATTGGCACCAAAAGACGTAAAATCATCGTTTACAGCATACAAAACATTGGTTAATGATCCTGCAAATTGGACAAAAAACAATACTTATTTTGCTTTAAATAGTATCGATTTTGAATTAGCAGCAGTTTGGGAATCAGCTGCTTGGACTGATGGATTAACTCCAACTTCCTTATTAAAAACTGTAGTAAACGATACTTACAGCACAACTGCAAACGGCCCATTTACCGCCAAAAAACTAACGGTAACTTCATTGGGTTCTTTGACTATTAATACAGGAACTAATGTAACCGTTCAAAACGAAGTAATCAATAGTGGTAGTCTTGTTGTCGAAAACAATGCCAACTTGATTCAAGTAAATAATGCGACAAATACAGGAGCTATTACAGTTAATCGTAACAGTAGTCCATTAAAACGTTTAGATTATACTTTGTGGTCATCGCCGGTTTCAGGAACACAAACTTTGGCAGGATTTTCACCTTTGACTTCGCAATCTCCAAGTCGTTTTTATACCTTTAATACTACTTATAATACAGGCGGTGTAAATGGTGCTTATGCCTTTATTGCTTCCCCAACCACAACTACATTTGCTGAAGGAGCTGGATATTTAATTCGTATGCCCAATACAGCGGATGCAGTTACAGCCACTGCTTATGCAGGACAGTTTACAGGAGAACCTAATAACGGGGATATTCCAGTTTCTTTAATAGATGGAGCTGCAGCAGGATTGCGTTTCAATTTAGTGGGAAATCCTTATCCATCGACAATAAGTATGCAAAAATTTGTTTTTGACAATAATACAGCAAATATCGAAAACACTTTGTGGTTCTGGAGAAAAACTAATGGTGCAGGTACTGCTTATTGTACATGGCAGGCTGGAGCATTAGTAACAGATCCCGGAACATTTGTAACGAATGGAAATGCACAATCAGTAAATCCGATGGGAATAATTCAAACAGCTCAAGGGTTTTTTGTAGAAGCTAAATCAGGAGCCACTTCTTTAACATTCAAAAACAGTCAAAGAATAGCCAATAATTCCAATCAATTTTTCAAAACTAAACAAGCAGCAGAAGCCAGCAAAATTTGGTTAAATGCTACAAACGTTGCTGGTGATTTCTCTCAAATGGCAGTGACTTATTTTGATAAAGCTACTGTTGGTTTGGATGCTTTTGATGGTAAATACATCAATGACAGCGCATTTGCTTTGACTTCTTATGTTGATAATGGAGAGTACACAATCCAAGGTCGTCCAGCATTCGATGTTTCTGATGTGGTTGCATTAAATTTCAAAACGAATTCGGCAGGCGATTATACTATTGCTATTGACCACTCTGAAGGTATTTTTGCATCAGGTCAGGATATTTATTTGGTTGATAATACAAATGGCACCGAAACCAATTTGAGAACAAGTTCTTATAACTTTACAGCAGCTGCTGGAACAGATAATACTAGATTCTCATTGAAATACCAAAAAACATTGAAAGTGGATGCACCAGTATTTGACGACAACAGTATTTCGGTATACAACAACAATGGAGCACTTTATGTAAATTCAAAATCCGCAGCTATCAGTAACATTAAAGTTTTTGATGTACAAGGGAGATTACTTGCAGAGCAAAAGAATGTGAAATCCACTACATCAACTATTAATAATTTGAGAGCTAACCATCAAGTACTAATTGTTAAAATAACATCAGAAGATAATAAGGAGATAACTAAAAAATTATTGAATTAAGAATTTAAAACCATCTAAAAATGAAAACCAGTTTATTAAAATATTATATAACAGCTTTTTACTTATGTTCCACTTTTGTAACATTTGCACAAACAACTCCCGGATCAGGATCAGATAATGGTGGAGTAGATGATAATGGTGCCAGCGATACAACTCCCGGAGAACCATTTCCTATTGATGATTATCTTTGGGTTTTAGCAATTATTGCTATACTTTTTGTTTTTTTGAAGTTTAGGGCAATCCAAAAAAATAGAATTCAAGGATAAGAAACAAAAAGTTTTATATTTGTAAAAACCCTGCTCCAGATTTGGAGCAGGGTTTTTTGTTTGCAGATAAGCAGGGGCAATGCTAAAAATAAAATCGGGACCCCAGCTTAAAAGTGTGAACTGAAGAAGCACTATTTTTTTAATACATTAAATACTTGGCTTATTCAAATTCCGAGGTAAAAAATAACTTCACATTCGGAAATTTACTTTGTGTCATTTGAATCGTAAAATCGGAATCGGCAAGAAATACCAATTGATTGTATTTGTCGTGTGCCAAGAATTTTTGTTTAATTCTTCTAAATTCCTTGAACTCCTCACTTTTTGGATCATTGGGTTTTACCCAACACGCTTTATGCACAGGGAAGTTTTCATACGTACATTTGGCACCATATTCGTGCTCCAAACGGTATTGTATCACCTCGTATTGAAGTGCTCCCACGGTTCCAATTATTTTTCTGTTATTCATTTCGAGGGTAAACAACTGCGCTACCCCTTCATCCATCAATTGGTCAACACCTTTGTCCAACTGTTTGGCTTTCATTGGATCGGCATTGTTGATGTATCTAAAATGTTCTGGAGAGAAACTTGGAATCCCTTTGAAGCTCATTACTTCGCCTTCGGTTAAGGTGTCGCCAATCTTGAAATTTCCTGTGTCGTGCAATCCTACGATATCGCCGGGATACGAAATATCCACGATTTCTTTTTTCTCTGCAAAGAAAGCATTCGGACTCGAGAATTTTAAATTCTTCTTTTGGCGAACATGGTAATAGGGTTTGTTTCTTTCGAAAGTACCCGAAACTATTTTGATAAATGCCAAACGATCCCGGTGTTTAGGATCCATATTGGCGTGGATTTTAAATACAAATCCACTCATTTTTTCTTCTTTTGGGTCAACCAATCTGGTTTCGGAATCTTTAGCTCTTGGTGATGGTGCAATTTGAACAAAACAATCCAAAAGTTCGCGAACACCAAAATTATTCAAGGCCGAACCAAAAAATACCGGTTGTAGTTTTCCATCTAAATAATCCTGCCGATCAAATTTTGGATATACTTCGTCGATTAATTCTAATTCTTCTCGAAGTTTATAAGCGGGTTTTTCGCCAATAATTTTCTCCAATTCCGGACTTTTTACATCCTGAAAAGCGATAGTTTCTTCGATATTCTTGCGACTGTCGCCACTAAATAGATTGATGTTTTCTTCCCAAAGATTGTAAATTCCCTGAAAATCATACCCCATTCCTATAGGAAAACTCAAAGGTGTAACCGTAAGACCCAGTTTTTGTTCCACTTCGTCCATCAAGTCGAAAGCATCTTTCCCTTCTCGGTCCAGTTTGTTGATAAAAACAATGATGGGAATATTACGGAGTCGGCACACTGCGACTAATTTCTCGGTTTGTTCCTCGACCCCTTTGGCTACGTCAATCACCACAATTACGCTATCAACTGCGGTTAGGGTTCTGAAAGTATCTTCGGCAAAATCCTTGTGACCGGGTGTATCGAGAATGTTTATTTTTTTGTCTTGATAATTGAAAGCCAAAACCGAGGTCGAAACCGAAATTCCTCTTTGACGTTCAATTTCCATAAAGTCGCTCGTGGCCCCTTTTTTGATTTTGTTGTTTTTTACCGCACCCGCTTCCTGAATAGCACCTCCAAAAAGGAGTAGTTTCTCTGTCAAGGTTGTTTTACCGGCATCGGGATGCGAAATAATCCCAAAAGTTCTTCTTCGCAGTATTTCTTCTAAAAAGCTCATATTTGTATCAATAGTTTGCAAAAGTACTATTTATATATGCGAATTGAAAAAAAATGTCTCGTCTATGACAGAAAGGCTGCGTTTTTCTGTAGGTTTAAAGTTTTTTTTAAATTCCAGAAGGGACTACTCAAAGACAAATAGTATTAGAATGCACTTCTGTTAAGGAAGAATTGAACTTATTCTATGGCTTATCTATTAATGATGGTCGTTATATAGTTACTATATAGTTATTATATACTTACTATAAAATTACTTTATTTATACACTATTCATACACTATATGGGGCTTTGATAGGGCTTTGACCCGTCCTAAAATAACTATACAGATTATTGAATAAATCCTAGTTTAGCTATACAAGACGGTTTGTCTATTGTGAATGTCTCAGGCTAAAAAAAGCAGTTTTCGTAGCTCTTGCATGAGTTTTGAAGCAAATAATCAGCCTATTATTATTTTTTGGAAAGTATAAATGGGTAAACTCTAAATTAGAAATAGTATTTTACTTTTTCTAAACGGATACGGATGTGAATTAAAATAATCCTTGCAAAACCCTTAAAAAAAAATTAAAGTCGGCCAACTCCTTTATTTTTAAAATAGTATAACGTTTTCGTTAATAACATTACAATTTTTTCATTTCCTGTTAATTATGGATATAGTATATTTGTAACTAAATAAATTATATTTCAACATTTAAATTAAAAAAAATGAGTATTATTATCAAAATTCACGCAAGACAAATTTTCGATTCAAGAGGGAATCCTACTGTAGAGGTAGATGTAGTTACAGAAAACGGAGTAATAGGAAGAGCGGCAGTTCCATCAGGAGCTTCAACTGGAAAGTTCGAAGCTATGGAATTACGTGACGGAGGAAAAAACTTTCTTGGAAGAGGAGTTCTTAAAGCGGTAGAAAATGTAAATACTTTAATAGCTGAAGAATTGGTTGGAACATCAGTTTTCGAACAAAACCTGATTGATCAAACGATGATTGAGTTAGATGGAACACCTAATAAAGCAAAACTTGGAGCTAACGCCATTCTTGGAGTTTCTCTTGCTGTTGCAAAAGCAGCTGCAAATGAATTAGGATTGCCTTTATACAGATACGTTGGTGGTGTTTCTGCCAATACATTGCCATTGCCAATGATGAATATCATCAACGGTGGTTCTCACTCCGATGCGCCTATCGCATTTCAGGAATTTATGATTATGCCAGTAAAAGCAACTTCTTTTACACACGCCTTGCAAATGGGAACTGAGATTTTCCATAACCTTAAAAAAGTATTACACGATAGAGGTTTAAGTACTGCTGTAGGTGACGAGGGAGGATTTGCTCCAAACTTGGCTGGTGGAACTGAAGACGCTTTAGATACTATCAAAAAAGCGGTTGAAGCTGCTGGTTATACTTTTGGTGATGAAGTAATGATTGCTTTAGACTGTGCTTCTTCTGAGTTTTATGAAAACGGAGTGTACGATTATACTAAATTTGAAGGTCCAACAGGAAAAATCAGAACTTCTGCTGAGCAAGTAGAATACATGGCTGAATTGGCCGCTAAATATCCAATTATCTCTATCGAAGACGGTATGGATGAAAACGACTGGGACGGATGGAAAATGCTTACCGAAAAAATTGGAGACAAAGTTCAATTGGTAGGTGATGATTTATTCGTAACTAATGTGGAGCGTCTTTCTACTGGAATTGATAAAGGAATTGCTAACTCCATCTTGGTAAAAGTGAACCAAATCGGAACTTTAACAGAGACTATTGCAGCGGTAAATATGGCTAAAAATGCTGGATATACCTCAGTTATGTCACACCGTTCAGGAGAAACAGAAGACAATACGATTGCTGATTTAGCAGTAGCTTTGAACTGTGGACAAATAAAAACAGGTTCTGCTTCCCGTTCTGATCGTATGGCAAAATACAATCAATTAATTCGAATTGAAGAAGAATTAGGAAATACCGCTTATTTTCCTGGTAAAAATGCGTTTAAAGTAAAATAAACATATGATTTTTGTTAAAAAGCCATTTACGTAAAGTAAATGGCTTTTTTTTTGAGTTTTAACAAATTCGTTGTGAATTTCATTTTTTAATTCCCTTGGAATTCCCTAAATTTGAAAAAATAATTTTATTAAGATTTACTTCAAAATACTATGTCAAAAACAGCAAAATTAGAAATTGACGGAAAAATATATGAGTTGCCAATTTTTGTGGGAACAGAAAATGAAATGTCTATCGATATTAGCAAATTACGCGATGAATCTGGAGCAATCACTCTCGATCAAGGGTATAAGAATACTGGTGCCTGTAAAAGTGAAATCACTTTTCTTGACGGAGAAGAAGGTATTTTGCATTACCGAGGCTATTCTATTGAAGAATTAGCCGAAAAAGCTCATTTTCTTGAAGTATGCTATTTGTTAATTTTTGGACAATTGCCAACTGAAGCACAATTATCAGAATTTGAAACTCATATCAGAAGATATACTTTGGTGAACGAGGAGATGAAAAGCATCATTGATGGTTTTCCAAAAACGGCTCACCCAATGGGGGTTTTATCCGCTTTGACCAGTGCTTTAATTGCCTTCAATCCATCGGCTGTAAATCCGGAACACCCTGACGAATTGTATGAAGCAGTTTGTAAATTGATGGGAAAATTTCTTGTCATAGCTTCTTGGACTTATAGAAAAAGTCAAGGATTTCCTTTGAATTATTATGATAATACTTTGGGTTATGTTGAGAACTTTATGCAATTGATGTTCAAATTGCCAACACAACCTTATAAAGCCAATCCCGTTATTGTTCAAGCCTTAGATAAATTATTTATACTTCACGCTGATCACGAACAAAACTGTTCTACTTCAACGGTGAGAATGGTAGGTTCTTCTCACGCTGGTTTATTTGCTTCTATTTCTGCAGGTGTTTCCGCACTTTGGGGACCATTGCATGGTGGAGCCAATCAAGCTGTTCTTGAAATGTTAGAAGAAATTCACGCTAACGGTGGTGATGCAGACAAATATTTGGAAAAAGCCAAAGATAAAAATGATTCTTTCCGATTAATGGGGTTTGGGCACAGAGTGTACAAAAACTTTGATCCTAGAGCTAAAATCATCAAACAAGCCGCAGATGAAGTGTTGAAAACATTGGGTTATGATGATCCAATTTTGGAAATTGCAAAAAAACTAGAAGCAGCAGCTTTAACAGATGAATATTTTATATCCAGAAAATTATATCCAAATGTTGATTTCTATTCCGGAATTATCTACAGAGCTTTAGGCATTCCTACCGATATGTTTACAGTTATGTTTGCCATAGGCAGATTGCCAGGTTGGATTGCTCAATGGAAAGAAATGAGACTCAACAAAGAGCCTATCGGAAGACCAAGACAAATTTACACTGGTTCACCTTTGCGATCCTTTGTAGCGATGGATCAACGATAGTCAAACTAGAATACCTTTTAAAACCACTTCATTCGGAGTGGTTTTTTTGTTTAATTTTATAGAAATATTTAACTGTAAGCGAGTTAAAAAACAGTAATTCAAAATACATTGAATAAAAATAAATAGTACCAAAGCTTCTCTTATTTGAGGAGCTTTTTTATCTTTGGCAAAACCAAAACTTCTGTTATGTTACAATTAAACATAAAAAATGAGACTTCAAGATTGCGAGCTGTTGTGCTGGGCATAGCCAATAGTAATGGGCCAACGCCAACAGTAGATGAGGCCTACGATCCTAAATCACTGGAACATATCTTGGCAGGAACCTATCCAAAGGAAGTGGATATGATTCCCGAAATGGAAGCTTTTAATCGGGTTTTCGAAAAATATGGAGTTACAGTTTTTCGTCCAGAAATCATACAGGATTACAATCAGATCTTTGTCAGAGATATTGGTTTTGTGATTGATGATGTGTTTGTTAAATCGAATATTTTGCCTGACCGAGCCCATGAAGTCGAGGCTATTCAATATGTAATCGATCAAATAGAGCCTTCTAAAGTGGCCACTCCACCCGAGGAAGTTCATATAGAAGGAGGCGATGTGATGTTGTGGAACGATTATATTTTCATAGGAACTTATAAAGGCAGTGATTATAAAGACTATATTACAGCAAGAACAAATATACAAGGGGTTCAGTATATTAAGGATTTATTTCCCAACAAGATTGTGAAGGAATTCGATTTGATTAAGTCTAAAATTGAAGCCAGAGACAATGCGTTGCATTTGGATTGTTGTTTTCAACCCGTGGGCGAAAATAAAGGGATCATTTATAAAAGAGGCTTCCGGGAAGAAGCTGATTATTTGTTCCTAGTGCATCTCTTTGGTGAAGAAAACCTGTTTCATATTACCAGAAAAGAAATGTATCATATGAATTCGAATGTTTTTTCAATAGATTCGAATGTGGTGGTTTCTGAAAAGAAGTTTACCCGACTTAATAAATGGTTGCGGAAAAACGGCTTTATTGTTGAGGAAATTCCGTATGCCGAAATTGCAAAACAAGAAGGATTGTTGCGATGTTCTACGTTGCCGTTAATTAGAGAATAATTATTTTGAGAGATTCACCAGAGTAGAGACGCACAGCAGTAGAGACGCACTGCAGTGCGTCTCTACGAAAAAATAAATAAACAAAATGAACCAAACAACAAATTCTATATTGATGATTCGCCCGGTGGCGTTCCGAATGAACGAACAAACGGCGGTAAACAATTATTATCAAAAAGTTCTCGATGGATTGTCCAAAGAAACTGTAAATGCAAAAGCGCAACAAGAGTTTGATGCTTTCGTAACCAAACTTCGAATGGTGGGAGTCCAAGTTATTGTTGTCGATGATACATTAGCTCCCGATACGCCCGACAGTATTTTTCCGAATAATTGGATCTCTTTTCACGAAAGTGGTGATGTAGTTTTGTATCCCATGTTTGCCGAAAATCGCAGAGAAGAACGTAGGGAAGATATTCTGGATATTCTGGAAGAGCATGGTTTTGTAATAAACGAAATTATGGATTATACTTCGGCGGAAGAAGATGGATTTTATCTCGAAGGTACGGGAAGTTTGCTTTTGGATAGAGAAAACAGTAAGGCTTATTGTGCTTTGTCTCCTCGTGCTGATGAGGAATTATTTATCGAATTCTGTGAGGATTTTGAGTATTCTCCAGTGATTTTTGAAGCTTTTCAAACGGTGAACGGAGAGCGAAAACTGATTTATCACACCAACGTAATGATGTGTATTGGCGATACTTTTGCGGTGATTTGTGCCGATTGTATCGATGATAAAAAAGAGCGTAAAATGGTTTTGGACAGTTTGAAAGGAGATGAAAAAGAAATCATTCTGATTACTGAAGACCAAGTCAATTCTTTTGCCGGCAATATGCTGGAAGTAAAAGGTGCTGACGATAGACGGTATTTGGTGATGAGCAGTTCGGCCCATCAAAGTTTAACCAAAAAGCAAATTGCACAACTCGAAGAACATGTTACCATCCTGAGTTCCAATCTCGACACTATTGAAGCCTGTGGCGGTGGTAGTGCCCGATGTATGATGGCTGAGATATTTCTGCCAAGAGAATAATTGCTACAGTAAATTCCCTTTAATGATACTGATTATTGCGCTTACGATATATTGAATTCCTATCGCAATTACGATAAAACCCACGATTCTGGAGATGGCAACAATTCCAGATGCACCCAGGATTTTAGATAGATAATGAGCGCTTCTCAGAATGATGAATATGGCAATGGCAATGGCAAGAATGGCGCAACAGGAAATAATAATTTCATTTGTTGCATGGTGTTCCTGATAGAATGCAATTAATAAAGATATTGAGCCTGGCCCAGCCAACATCGGAATTGCCAAAGGGGTCAATGCAATATCGTTTCTAAGTTGGGCTTCCGTTTCTGCTTTTTTATTAATCCCTCGCTTTTTGGTGAACTTACCAGAAAGTAGTGAGAATCCGGAGCTTACAATAATAATTCCTCCAGCAATTCGTAGTGCTTCAATACTAATGCCAAAAAAGGTCAAGACATATTGGCCGACAAAAAAGGAAACTATTAGAATTATAAACACATCTATTGCCGTCCATAACGAAA
>DAORUG010000049.1:0-19224 GCA_035433125.1 Flavobacterium sp. | reverse complement strand
ACAAAAACAATATCATCAGAACCCAATCAAACCAATTATTGGAAGAGAAAAATAAAGAACTTATTATTGCCAAAGAAAAAGTAGAAAAAGCATCCAATGCAAGGTCAGAATTCCTTTCGACAGTAAGCCATGAGCTACGAACTCCCTTGAACGCTATTAATGGTATTGCGCATTTGTTATTAGAAGAAAAACCAAAGAAATCTCAAATGAATTATTTGGAATCATTGAAATTTTCGGGAGATTATCTAACTACATTTATTAATGATATTCTAGAAATTCAAAAAATTGATTCCAACAAAATTGAAATAGAAAATATTGATTTTAATTTAAAAAAATTATTTGAAAATATTCAAAACTCTTTAAAGGAATTAGCTTCAACAAACAACAATGCATTCGAACTCCATATAGATTCCAATATCCCGGATAATTTGATTGGTGATCCTACCAAATTGTCTCAAATTATAATGAATTTGATCAATAATGCTTTAAAATTCACAAAGAATGGTAAAGTAGAATTAATTACAAAACTCGTATCGATAGAAGATGCTGTTGCAACCATTTATTTTGAAGTAAAAGACAATGGAATAGGAATTCCAGAAGATCAATTAGAGTCGGTATTTAATAGTTTTTCGCAAGGTTCTGTTGGAATCAACCGCAAATATGGAGGAACTGGTTTAGGCTTAACCATTGTAAAAAAATTAACTGAAATTTTGGGAGGCAATATAAAACTCGTAAGTACAGTTGGAAAAGGGTCTTCATTTTCTTTGGAATTACAATTTAAGGAAGGTAGTAAAAGTTTCAAAAAAGTAAAAAAACCAAAAACTTACGACGATTCTATCTTACTGAACAAAAAAATATTAGTGGTTGAAGACAATAAAATCAATCAAATGGTTTCCAAAAAAATGCTAAAAAGCAAAGGAATCCTATGCGAAATAATTGACAATGGCGAAGACGCAATAGAAATCGCCAGAAACAATAAATTTGATATGATTTTAATGGACGTTCACCTGCCGGGCATCAATGGTACTATCGCTACTCAACAAATCAGGAAGTTTGACAAAACTACCCCTATCATTGCCCTCACAGCAATTTCACTGAATGAAAATAGAGATATGCTTTTATCTTATGGGATGAATGATGTCATTACAAAACCCTTTGTTCCTGAAGATTTTTATGAAGGTATTGCCAAATATATTTAGATTCCTTTAATATTTTAAAATCAATTCTTTAATCAAACTTCTTACATTGGGTTCAGCTTTTTTGGCTGCTTCCAGAACTTCATCATGCGAAACGGATTCGATATTTTCCTCATTGCCCATATCTGTAATTACCGACAATCCGAAACATTCCATATCCATGTGACGAGCAACGATAACTTCGGGAACTGTAGACATTCCCACACAATCTGCTCCAAGAATTTTGACCATTCTATATTCGGCAAGCGTTTCAAATGTGGGGCCTTGAAGTCCAAGATAGATACCATCTTGAACCGTTATTTTAAGCTTTTTAGCTAATGCCTTAGCCATAGAAATCATATTATTAGAAAAAGGTTCGCTCATGTTTAAAAAACGAGGACCAAAACGTTCGTCATTTTTTCCACGTAATGGATGTTCAGGCATCATATTGATTTGATCTTTCAAAATAACAATTGAACCCACTTCGTAATTAGGATTTACCCCACCAGAAGCATTAGAAACTACTAATTTTTCGACACCTAAATATTTCATTACTCGAACCGGAAAAGTCACTTCTTTCATCGAATAACCTTCATAAAAATGAAAACGACCTTGCATAGCAACGACTTTTTTGTCGCCAATAGTACCAAAAACCAAAGCTCCTTTGTGGCCTTGAACTGTCGAAACTGGAAAATTAGGGATTTCATCGTAAGGCAAAGTAAATTCAATTTGAATATCATCAGTAAAACTACCCAATCCTGAGCCTAAGATAACACCATATTCTGGAGTAAAATTGGTTTTTTCTTTTATAAAACTAACGGTTTCTTGTACTTGTTCCCACATAATTTAAAATGTATTTTTTCTGATTTTTTACTTTACAAAGATGCAAAAAACGATTCAGGTTATGCACTTATTGCAAAAAGTAATTTATTAACATTTCAAATTAAATCAATCTAACTATTACCAGATAAATTCCATTTTCTGTCCTTTTTTCAAAAGAACGGTCTTGGATTTGTCTGCGTAAATAAGGGTTGTTTGTCCACCATTTTTAGAAAAAACGGTCACTTTTTTTAAAGTTTTGGTGTTCCATTCCATAGCAATTTCAAATCCTCCTCGGGCACAAATTCCTTTTACGGAACCGCTTTCCCAAGCATCGGGCAAAGCTGGAAGCAATCTGATTTCGGTTTCTTTAGATTGAACCAACATTTCGGCAACGGCAGCTGCTCCACCAAAATTTCCATCAATTTGAAACGGCGGATGTGCATCGAATAAATTGGGATACGTTCCTCCTCCTCGTCTTGGATTTTCGGTTTTCTTTCCGTCAGGATCGACATAACGAAGCAATTCACGGTACATTTTATAAGAACGATTCCCATCCCAAAGTCTTGCCCAAAGATTAATGCGCCAGCCTTTAGACCAACCCGTGGTTTCGTCGCCTTTTATTTCCAAAGTTTGTCTGGAAGCATTGGCTAATTCAGGTGTTTTCAATGGTGTGATGTGGTCGCCTGGAAAAAGTCCGAACAACTGCGATTGATGTCGGTGTTTGGGGTCTTTGTCATTCCAATCGAAATACCATTCTTGCAAATTTCCTTTTTTTCCAATATGATACGGATGCAATTTTGAAAGCGCTGTTTCGAGTTTTGCTCTAAATTCCGCATCCACATCCAACACCTTCGAAGCCTTAATGGTTTTGTCGAAACATTCTCGAATCATCGCCAAATCGGCTGTTCCTCCGTAAATTGTGGCTCCAATGAAACCATCCGGAGTACTATATTGATTTTCGGGAGAGGTCGATGGCGAAGTGATTAAATTGCCGTTTTTGTCTTCTACCAACCATTTCAAGCAAAATTGCGAAGCGCCTTTCATAATTTCGTAACCCTCGTTTTTGAGGTAATTCTTGTCTTGGGTAAAGACGTAATGTTCCCAAATATGGGTGCTCAACCACGCTCCTGCCATATTCCAACACGCCCACATCGGTTCTTCTTTTCCAAATTGCCCAACAGGATTTGTCATCGCCCAAATATCCGAATTATGAGCTGCTGCCCAACCTTCATCAACGCCATAAAAAGTATTGGCTGTCACTTTTCCCGTTACCGAAAGATTTTTGATGAAACTCAAAAGAGGCGCATGCATTTCGGAAAGATTAGTGTTTTCGGCCAACCAATAATTCTCTTCCAAATTGATGTTCATTGTGTAATTACTGCTCCAAGGCGGATTGAGATGCGGATTCCAAAGTCCTTGCAAATTGGCAGGAACTCCAAGAGTTCTGGAACTGCTTATCAATAAATAGCGCCCAAAATTGAAATATAAAATTTCTAGATTCTTGTCTTCTTTCCCATCTGCATAACGCAACAAACGCTCGTCTGTTGGTAAATTTGGAGCCTCCGTTTTTCCCAAATTCAAGGTAACTCGGTTGTATAATTTTTGGTAATCGGATAAGTGAGATTGTTTTAATTTTTCGAATGATTTTACAAATGCCTTGTTTAAATTGTCCAAGGCAATATTTTTATCGTTCAAACCTTCGGTGGCGGGATTTTTATCGAAACCATTAAAACTGGTAGCGATGGAAACATAAATCAAGGCTTCGGTTGCGTTTTTTAACCCTAAACTAGAACCAGAACTTGTGATTGTTCCATCCGTGTTTTTAATTTTTATCAAACTGGTGAATCGTGTTCCTCGTTCTTTTTCCAATAAAAATGCAGGAACAACTTGATATCCCGGATTTTCATGAATTGGCGCAGAACCATTCATTGAAATTATACTGCTCTTAATCTCCGTTTTAAATTGTAATAAACTATTGGAATTAATATCGAAATTCAAGGCACCTTTCTTACTGCTGGTCAGCCTGATTATCATAATTTTATCGGGTGCCGAAACAAAGTATTCACGGGTAAATTTCACGCCATCAATTTCATAACTGACTTTGGAAATGGCTTTGGAAATATCCAATTCTCTATAATAATTAGTTGCTTTTCCGGTGTGGTGGTTGTTTATTTCCATCGTTCCCAAAGGCGAATAAGACTCGGAGTTTTTACCTTGAATCTTTTTGTTCAATTCTTCGGCGAGTTTATAATTTTCGTTTTTTAATGCTTCGCGAATGGCAGGCAAATTTTTATAAGCCTCAGGATTCATATTGGCATTGACCGGTTCACCCGACCAAAGTGTAATGTCGTTCAAATAAATCTTGTCCGAATCGACACCTCCAAAAATAGTTGCACCCATTTTTCCATTCCCTAAAACGAGGCTTTCCTCAAAATAATCAGCTGCTTGTTTGTACCAAAGAATATGGTCTGATTGTGCAGCCACTTTTCCGAAAAATGAGGAAAAAATAAAAACGAAAAGTAGTTTATGAAAGAGATTTGATTGCATTCTTTTTTTCGGTTTCAAAAATTATTTGCTGACCTTATATTTTTCATTGGCGGTAACCATTTCCCAATCATCGGTTCTAAATGGCGAAGCAGGAAATTTTTCTTTGTTGAAAAGATTGATTTCCGTATCATCGTCGGCCCAACCGTAATGAACCGCTACAGGATTGGGAACGCTTTCGGTAGAAACTATTACTTTGTTGTTTTTGATAATCGCTTTGGCAGAATGAAATACTTTATCAGCGCCTGCGATTTCAAATCCTTTTAAAATTCCATTCGAATCCGATGTTGATAATCCGCTACCGATGTTGTCAAAAGTCAGGATAATTTCATTTCGTTTAATTTCATGAGATTTATACATTGGACCAGAATAAATCATTTTTTTGCTATAAACATTGTTCAAAGCAATTGCAGCCAATCGTTTTCCAACATCTTGTTTGTTGGTTGGATGAATGTCTTTGGCATTGCCAATATCAGTCGTCACAGCCATTCCTGTATTGGGCAATTTCAGAGTTTCGGTTTGAGCTTCGCGAAGTTCAGCCCATTTGCTGCCATTTTTGCTATTGCCACCATATTCATCAAAAGTGGATAATTGCACAAAGTAAAAAGGAAAATCTCCTTGTTTCCATTTGGTTCGCCAATCATTAATCATCAACGGAAAGGCGATTTGGTATTGTTTGGCTCTACTTACATTGGCCTCTCCCTGATACCATAAAACTCCTTGAAAAGCAAAAGGAACCAAAGGGTTAATCATCGCATTATACAACAACGAAGGATAGCCATTTGGTGAAACTTCACTTTTTATTTGAACAACATTAAATTTCCATTGACCAGATAAAGGAATAACAGAATTTTGTAGTGTTAGTTTCAAATCAGATTTATCACCATAGATTCCGCCACCTCCAGTATTATCAATAATTTTAATTGCAATTGTATTTTTTCCTTCTTTTAGCAATCCTTCTGGAATTTGATAAATCCTTTTTTTAGCATAATCATTTGTAGTTCCAATTAAAACGCCGTTTATATAAGTGAAATCTTGATCATCAATTTTAGCCAATTCAAGGATTGCTTTTTTATTGGCATCTTCTTTAGTAACAATAATTGATTTTCGCATCCAAACCATACCATCTAAATTATTTAATTGTTGACTTTCCCAAAGTTCTGGCACTATCATTTCAGGCCATTTGCCATCATCAAAATTAAGTTCTTTAAATAATAATTCTTCATTGGTACTCACTTTAGAACCTTGAATCTTTTCAATTTTAGCTGTAATTAATCCTATTTGACTTTTAGATAATGAATCAATATCCACTTGAGGGACATTGGCAATCATATCTTTAAATTCTGAACTATTCTCGAATGCTTCACGGCTCGTCCAAGTTTCTACGTTAGTTCCACCCCAAGAAGTGTTGATTATTCCTACTGGAATTTTTAATTCAGCGTATATTTTTTTGGCAAAAAAGTAACCCACAGCCGAAAAATCACCCACATTTTCTTTATTGCAAACTGCCCATTTTCCTGCTTTTAAATCTTCTTTTGGAAAGCCACTCAAATCTTGGGCAACTCCAAAATGACGAATCATTGGGTAATTGGAATCATTGATTTCTTTTTCGGAATTCATTGTTTTATTTACCTGAAATTCCATATTGGATTGTCCGCTACAAATCCAGACTTCGCCCACCAAAACATTGGTTATGACAATTTTGTTTTTGCCAATAATACTTAATTCAAAAGGACCACCTGCTTTTTCGGCATTTAAATTTACCATCCATTTTCCGGTTGAATCGGCTGTGATGGTTTTGGTTTGTTTGTTGAAAAAGACTTCCACTTTTTCATTGGCATCAGCCCAACCCCAAACCGGAATGGGTTTGTTGCGTTGCAAAACCATTCCATCGGAAAATAATAAAGGCATTCGAACATTGGCAGTTGCCATTAAACTGAACAGTAATAAAATAAAAAGACTGTTTTTTTTCATTTTTAATATCGTTTTAATTATTTCAATCCATCAAGTAATCCTGTTAGAGCTTGATTATCAAATATGGTATTATTTGTTCTGTTAAAAATTGCTGAACCATTGTTACCCATTCCTCCAGCATCCCAATAAAAAGGTAGCATTCCATTTGCTTTAGCTTGTTTAACAACATATTTCAAGAAAAAGGCTCTTGAATCTAAATGCAAAGTTAAGTCGCTACCCGTTAGATTCGACCGTCTTATAGCTCCAAATTCGCCCAAAATTACTGGAATTCCTTTATCGACAAATTGTGTTTTCATAGATTTGAAAAGGTTATCCAAGTCGGCTTCTTCTCCATACGTTGCGTTACGTGCCGTATCGGTAGTTGAATGATAATTGGCTCCCCAATAATAGAACATTTTACCCCAAGATTCGTCTTTCTCCATTCCACAAAAATTCCAAGGGGTGTAATAATGAACCTCAACCATCATACGGTTTGCAACATTATCTACAGGCAAAGTAAGCATCAATTTATTGGTTTTATCAATATCGGTAGAAGGGCCTTGAACCACCAAAATACGATTTGCGTTTTTACCACCTGTAGCTCTTACTGCATCAATAAATGTTTGGTGATACGAATTTAAAACATCCATTTGAGTAGCATCATCAACGTTGGGTTCATTGGCACTCGCAAAAAGTAAATGCTCGTCAAAATCTCTTAAACTCGTGGCAATTTGTTCCCAAAAAGCTTTTTGTTTAGCATTATTTTCTACTTTTTTAGCATTGGTACAATTATTTTCGAGCCATCCACCGTCCCAATGAATGTTGACCAATACATACATATCATTGTCCACACAATATTGAACGACTTCTTTCACTCGATTGAGCCAATCTGCTTTGATTTGTGCCGTAGATGAATTAGCCATATTTTGATTCCAAGAGCAAGGAATTCGAATGGCGTTGAAGCCATTTGCTTTGACCAAATCAATCAAAGCTTTGGTAACTTTTGGATTTCCCCAAGCGGTTTCTCCACCGGTGGCTTCAAGAGTATTACCAATATTCCAACCCAGTTTTATTTTTGCAGCTAGTTGAACCGCAGTACTACTCATTCCTGTGGCATCTGCGGCGATAGGATTTGTATTATAACTAGGATATGTTACAGGAGCAGGAGCTGCTTGCGAAACTGTAATTGTAACTGTAGGTGCTTGACTTGAACTAACTGAAATTGTTGCCGAACGAGCTGTTATCCCCTTGTTTTCTGTAGCTGCAACTGTTACTGAAGTCGATCCTGAAACTCCTGAAGTTTTGCTCAATTGAATCCAACTTGTATCTGAACTGCTGATTGTCCAAGTAGTTACATTGGTTGTTACTATAATATCTTTACTATTTGCTGTAGCGAGAAAATCAATAGAATTTACATCCACAGAGAGTGTCTTTGCTGTTGGTTTTACATCAGGAGAGGATCCTGAGTCCGAACTACAAGAAAAAATTCCAAATAAAATGACTGTAAGAAATGTAAAAATATATTGTTTGTTTAAACGATTTTTCATATCTGTATATTTTTTTATTGTTTAATGAAATTGTATAAATAAACATCATTTTCATTCATATCAATATCTTTTGAATACTTTCCGTTTGAATCTATAGTAACACTTTCTGTTTTAAAAACTTCTCCGCTATTTTTTTCTTTGAGTGTCTTTACTTGTTCTTTGGTCAACTGATTGGGTTTATTCATTCCCAAATAATCGGTAAAAACATCATTCACTTTGTAACCTACTTTGTAAATTTCTAATTTATAATTCCCTTTCGAAAGTCCAGTTACTTCAATTTTTACTTTCCCTTTTGGTTTTGATGGCAAATCTTTGATATAGTATTGCTGATTATTTATTGAATCTGGCAAAGTATATGTAAAATCCCAAAGCAAAACCTGCACATCACCTTTTGCATTTTTAGTCGCCCAAGAGGAAGTGTCGGTATTTTGAAGTTCTGTTTCTCCTAATTTGTTTAAAAAGGAATACGAAAAATAAGCTGGCTTCTTGATTCCTTGTGTATTCAACAATCCGAAGCCTCCGTGAAAAGGCGTAAATCTTGGCCCTGGTTCTTCGAAAATATCGGTAAAAACCCAATACGACATTGAGTTGGCAGCGTTACCAACTTGTTTTAGCTTTTGAAGAATATAAGCCGCCGAATGGTAACTATCGTGGATGGGATCGGCTGGTGTGTAGGAGGAACTCCATTCGGTGTAATGCAATTCGAGATTGGGTTTTGTAGATGCTGCAATTTCTTTTCTTGATTGTAATACATCACCACTTACTGCGCCATTATCTTTGCTCAAAACGGTTCCGCTTTGTCCAAATTCATCTAAAAATCCTTGCCCAACACCGTAGGAATGTGTACTAATAAAATCAATTGGCACCTTATTTTTTTCGCAAAAATCAATCATCTCGCTTTCCCAAGCTGCACCCGCAGTACCTGGGCCACCCACTTTATAGGCAGGATTTACACTTTTTATTCCTCTTGCAGCGTAATCATATAATTTAAAATATTCGGCTTGTGTACCTGTCCAAAAACCGGGAGTTAAATTGGGTTCGTTCCAAACTTCGAAATACCAAGTTTTCACTTCCTCCGCTCCGTAACGTTCTGTAAAATGTTGCGTCAAGTTGCGAATTAAGTCTTCCCATTTTTTATAATCTTTTGGTGGAGTTACATTGCCTTTCCACCAAAAAATGGTTTGGTTGCCACTAGCTAATCTTGAGGGCATAAATCCAAGTTCTACAAAAGGTTTTACATTGATGCTTAGTAAAAAATCATACAGTGCGTCAACATATTGGTAGTTGTATTGTGGATTCCCTTTATTATCTTCCGTATAAACCGCCATATCATCGGTCAATAAACCGTGCATTCGAATGTATTTGAAATCACATTCTTTTTTTACCAAAGCCAATTGTTGTTGCCAATCGGCACGCAATCCTTCATTGGCACGACCTGCTCCAACACATTCTTTGAACATAGTGTTCATTTTTCCCGCTGATTTGTTGTAATCTACTTTAATAATTCTATCGGCGGAATTAGCTTTTTTAGTATTAGAATTTTGCCCAAACAATACAATATTGGATAGGCAGAAAATAGTCAGTAATACTATATTTTTTTTCATGGTAATTTATTTATAATTTCTTGAATCGAATAGCTGTTCCACCCGCTCCGCCTAAATGCAATTTCAATACATCCGAAGCTTTTACCGTTTTTTTAGAAATGGCAACTGCTGATGGATTGTGCGTTTCATCCGTTCCTTCGGCATCGGCATAAATTTGGGCTTCGTAAGTAGCATTAGAATCTAAAAACGATAATTTTATTTCTAAATCTCTAGCTTTTTCATTGGTCATACTTCCCAAATACCAATCTTCGCTATTTTGATCTTTACGAACGGTGGTCAGGTATTCTCCAATTTCGGCATTCAATACTTTAGTGTCTGCCCAATCAGTAGGAACGTCTTTCAAAAATTGATAAGCGGGTACTGAGTAATTTTCAGGAAGATCTGCCAACATTTGAATTGGCGAATAAAAGGTTGCATACATCGCCAATTGTTGCGCTGTTGTCCCGTGAACTCTTCGCCCGGGATATCCTTGTTTAATCTCAACATCCAAAACTCCTGGCGTATATTCCATTGGTCCCGATAACATTCTGGTAAAAGGCAAAATCACGACATGGCTTGGTGGATTCCCGTCACTCCAAGCGTTGTATTCCTGTCCTCTAGCAGCTTCTCTAGCCAACATATTTGGATAAGTTCTGCGTTCTCCGGTATCTTTAATTGGTTCGTGATAGAAAACGGCCAAATCATATTCGGCTGCTTTTTGCAAAACATATCTGAAATAATTTACTCCAAATTGTCCGTGATGCCATTCTTTCATATTCAATTTAGAACCCACATGACCAATTTTTACCGTGTGAATACCTAATTTTTTGTACAAAGCAAAACCAGCATCAATTTGTTTCATGTAGTTAATCAAATTCGAACCTGTTTCATGATATCCAATAAGTTCCACCCCTTTTTCTTTTCCGTATTCCACGACTTTTTCCAAATCAAAATTATCGGCACTTTGCGTGAAACTGAACATGTGCATTCTATTTTCATACCAAGCTGGAGTCCAGCCTTTATTCCAGCCTTCGATCAATAAATGGTGTAAACCTTCTTTGGCTGTAAAATCGATATATTCTTTGGCATGTGTCGTAGTAGCTCCTTGTTTCTCTCCTTCCCAGAAAGTATATTTCCCGATGTGCATTGCCCACCAAATTCCAAAATATTTATAAGGTTTCACATAGGACGGATTACCCATTTTGTTAGGCTCATTCAAATTTAAAATCAAATACGAATCAATTAAATCTCCTGCAGTTTCGCCAATTTGAATGGTTCTCCAAGAAGAAGTAAAACTGTCTTTCACACGAACTTTCACTCCATCAGCCCAAGGCACCAAATCGGTTTTTAATTGTGTTCCAGTATTGTTAACCAATGTAGTGCTGGCATAATCGATTAGGTTGGCTTCGTGGAAACTCAATTTCAAACCGCTTTTGCTTTCGATTGTCAATGGCGTGTGCACGGTATCTAAAGTACTTACAGGAGTGTCTTTGTATAAATATTCGTAACGCTCTGCTTTGTATGCAGGAATCCACCAAGCTTTTCCATCTTCTTTCAGGTTGAAAGTTGTTTTTTCATCCATAATAAAAATACTATCTTTCGAAATCTGTTTTGGATAGACATAGCGAAAAGCAACTCCATCATCGAAAGCTCGAAACTGAATTTCAAGTTGGCGTTTTTGTTTGTCCTTTTGTTGCAATTTTACGACCAATTGATTGTAGTGGTTTCGGATTTTTTTCTTTTCTCCCCAAACTTGTTCCCAAGTCTCATCGAAAGTTGATTTTTCTACTTTAATAATTTCGAAATTTTTACTAAAATCATCGTTATTCTTGAATAAAAAACCCATTTCGGATGGTGAAATTACTTCGGTTTTTCCGTGTGATACTGCATATTTTGGAGCACTATCTACGAGTTCAAACTTAATTTTATTTTGACCGCCTGGAGAAGTCAATTCATACGATTTTGCTTTTTTCCCTTGTGCATTTCCTAACGTTATTGAAAGCAATAATGCGGGAAGAATCAAATTTTTAATCATTGTTTTGTATTTAAATTTTTGAATAAATCGGGTTTCCGACTTATCCATCTATTATTTTATCAGTTCTGTTTTAAATGTAGTTTTCCCATTGAATGGATTTGCATCAACTTCAAAAGAATTTCCTTTTTTAGAAACAGTTATTGTTTGAACTTTATCTCCTTCTGGCAAGAAAACTTTGGCAGTAGCAGTTGAAGTTGCATCGGTAGCATATACTTTTAAGGTTAACTTGCTCCAATCCATATCTTTTGTAGATTGAGCCAATTTGATGTGTGGAATCGCAGAACCATTTCTTACCAAAACAATTATTGGTATAGCACCAGCTTCAATTTTGTGCCATCCGCCTTGATATACTTTTTTGGTTTGATAATCAATCCAAGTTCCTTCAGGAAGATAAACGTCTCTACCTGTAACCTCTTCAAATAAAGGTGCCACCAACATACTGGAACCAAAAAGATATTCGTTATCGACCAACCAAGAACCTTGATCGTTTGGATATTCTAAAAACAAAGCACGCATCATTGGCAATCCTTTTTGGCTACTTTCTTTGGCTTGAGCATAAATATACGGCATCAATTCGTAACGCATATTATCGGCATTTCTAAAGGTTTCCAACAAATCTTTGCTGTACAACCAAGGTTCGCGTGGAGGTTCACCATGACTTCTTACGTGAGAGGTCAACATTCCGAACGGCGCCCAACGACGGTATAAATTTTCTGGAGATTTAGTTACAAATCCACCTACATCGTGGCTCCAAAAACTGAAACCACACAATCCTAAAGAAAGACCTCCTCTTAACTCAGCCGACATTGCTCCGTTTGAAGTTTCGGCATCACCACCCCAATGCAATGGGTAACGTTGGCTTCCTGCCCAAGTACTTCTCGCCCAGATTAAAGTGTATCCTTTTTCTTTTTGGGTGATTTCGGCAACGGCTTTATTGTAACGCAATGGGTATAAATTATGTTCGTAGAAACCCGTTCTTCCAGAATGATAAATACCATCTGGTGGTGCTGCTTCTCCAAAATCTACTTTGAAAACGCTCACTCCTTGATCAAATAATGTTTTCAATTTAGCTTGGTACCAAGTCACTGTTGCTGGATTCGAAAAATCTAAAACAGCATCTTCATAAGGAAGATTTCCTTTGCGATCTCTTACAGCCAGATTTTTGTCCATTATTTCATTAAACAATGTGTTTTTAGGCGAGAAATAAGGCAATTGCCACAAACAAACGTGGAATCCATCATCTTTTAAATCCGACATCATTTTTACTGGATCATCAAAACGTTTTTTGGCAAACTCATAATTATTGCGCCAATCTACATCAAACCAACCTGTATCATAATGAATTACATCGGTTGGAATTTTATAGGCACGCAGATTTTTGGCCACTTCACGTCCTTCTTTTTCAGAAAAATAAGTGATGCGACTCATCCAGAAACCAAATGACCAAAGCGGTGGCATAGCAGCTTTTCCGGTAAGATTCGTGTATTCATCTAATATTTCTTTGGGTTCACCAATAAAGTAAAACAAATCGGCTTCGTCGTCTCCGATATACATTTCATTGGCACTTCCGTAATATTTTCCAAAATCAACCGTGATTGGTGTGGAATGGTGCATAAAAACTCCGTATCCACGACTACTCATGTAAAACGGAATGGGTTTGTACATAGTTTCGTTTTGAATTCCGTTGGCATCATCTGTCCAAAGTACTACTTTTTGACCTCGTTTGTTGAATTGAGTAAACGATTCTCCACAACCAAACAATTTTTCATCAGGTTCTAAACTGAAAGAAGCTCCCATACTTCTTGAATAATCGCTACTTCTTCTAACGTATGAAAAAGGAAGCGTTGGCGTGTATGTGTTCGCAAAATCAGAATTATGAAGTGTTCCTGTTAGCATTTTGCCTTTTTCATCATATATTTTTACATGCCAAGGTTTGGTTTGAATTTCAACTGAACCGTGTTTGCTGGTAAATTTATAACCACCTTCTATTTTAGCATATTTCCACAATTCAGGATGATTGGGTGCAACACCGTCAACTAACATTAAAGATTCTTTTTCAGGACGAAACTGTGGCCCCGAAGTCATTTTTATTCTCAAAGTTCTGTCCGACACAAACTGAATTTGAAAAGGTAAAACTGGTGATGCTTCATATTCTGTTGTTGGAAATTCATTGGCCACAACTTCCGTTGGTTTCATCTCGATATTGTTGAATGCTTGGCGTGTTTTGTAATCATAACGCAAGTATTTTACAGTTCCTTTTCCTGTTTGTGGATCAAAACTCGCCAATTCATCGGCAAAGTAAAAAGTATTCAAATAATTCTCGAAATCTTTACTAATGTCAATGGGTGCGTTGAGAACATTGGCATTTTGAATTTGAGCTGTAGCCTTTGGAACACTAAAAAGTGCCAAAAATACAGCTGAAAATAATGTTATTAATTGAGGTTTGTTCATTGTTATGGTATTTGGATTTACATTTTTTATTTAACATTTATAATTGTTGTACTGCTTTTAAGACCGTTTGCACTAGCAGTTAATTCTAGTTTTTCTGACTTGGTTCCTGCTTGAATAACAACCAAACATTTCCCGTTAAGAGCAGTGTGTTTAGTTCCTTTATACGATTCGTGACTTACCGGATCTCCACTACAAACTCCAACAATTTTTCCACTTCCTTTTAATGAAAATTGGATTTCATTATTGGCTTTTGGCGAAAGCACCCCTTTTTGATCTGTAATTTCAACTGTCACGAAAGACAAATCATCTCCATCGGCATTAATTGTTTTTCTGTCGGCGGTTAATTTTAATTTTGCTGGATTTTCTGCCGTTTGAATAGCAGTTTCTTTCACTATTTTTTCATTTTTACGAGAAACTGCTTTTAGCGTTCCTGCTTGAAATGGTACTCGCCACATAATGTGCAAATCGTCTTCTATTTTCTTTTTAGTTCCTAAGGATTTTCCGTTAAGGAAAAGTTCCACTTCATCGGCATTATTGTAGTAGACCCAAACATCTACATTTTGACCTGATTTCCAATTCCAATGTGGGAAAAGATGTAAAACGGTTTTGTTTGTCCATTCACTTTGATACATATAATAGACATCTTTGGGGAAACCCGCCAAATCTACGATTCCGAAATAGGAACTTACAGATGGCCATTCATAAGGCGTTGGTTCACCTATATAATCGAAACCCGTCCAGATGTACATTCCGGCAAGGAAATCGTATTTTTTCATCACTTTCCAAGTGGCTTCGTGGGTAGAACCCCAAGGTGCTTGAACTTGGTCGTAAGCCGAAACAGTATTGCCTGGATTTCCATCGGTAAATTTTAGATCCCAGCGAACAGGCCATTTTTTAATCACATCTGAAACGGAATCATAATAACCACGTGTTTCTAATGCGGATGTAGTTTCGGTAGCAATAAAAGGAATATTCGGGAAGTTTTTTTGATGGTGTTCAAAAGTTTGATGGGCATAATTATAGCCAATAATATCCAAAGCTCCAGAAGTTGCTAATTTATTGAAATAAGTTTTAGATTTTTCAAATTGCAAAGTCACTTCATCAATATTCATATTTACGGCAGGATTCATTGCCGCAGTGACTAATCGTGTGGTGTCCAATTTTTTTACAATGACTGATAATTCTTTGGCAATGACAACACCTTCATCGCTCCATTGTTCAGGAATTTCGTTACCGATACTCCACATAAATATACTAGGATGATTGCGATCACGAAGGATTTGATCCTGTAAATCTTTGGCGTGCCATTGATCCCAATCAAGACTATAATCGTACTTGGTTTTGCTTTTTTTCCACATATCAAAGGCTTCATCCATCACGATGAAACCCATTTTATCACAAAGATCTAAAAGTTCTGGAGCAGGCGGATTGTGGGAAGTTCGAATACCATTTACCCCCATTTCTTTTAAAATTTCCAACTGGCGTTCAATCGCTCTGGTGTTTATGGCAGAACCGAGTGGCCCTAAATCGTGGTGCATACAAACTCCCTTGATTTTGACTTGTTTGCCATTTAAAATAAAACCTTTATTAAGATCAAATTTGAAATTTCTAATTCCAAAATTGGTTTTATACTCATCAATTATAGTGCTCTCAATACTAATCGTTGTAACTGCAGTGTACTGTTCAGGTTTTTCTACAGACCACAAAACAGGATTTTTAACGATAATATCTTGATTTTGAACTTGGCTTGCATTTGCCGCAATAGTTACATTTTGAGTAGCCGAAGTTATTTTAGTATAATTTTTGAAAATTGTGGTAGTAACAACTGCACTTTTTGAAGAATTGTATCTATTTTTCAAAGTGGTTTCTATATGGACTGAAGCAGTTTGTGCAGTAACTTTGGAGGTTGTAATATAAGTTCCCCATTGGTCAACGTGTAATTTATTGGTAGTTTCTAACCATATATTTCTAAAAATCCCCGAACCAGAATACCAACGGGAATTAGGTTGTTTCGAATTGTCGACTTTTACAATAATTTCATTGATTTTATCACCATAATTTAAATATGGCGAAAGGTCGTATTGAAAACCAATATAGCCGTTTGGGCGTTTGCCAAGATAATGACCATTAATCCAAACTTGGCTATTTCGATACACACCGTCGAAAATTATTGAGGTAATTTTTTCTTTATTTTCAAGAGCAACTTTAAACGATTTTTTATACCAACCTAAACCACCATTTAATGATCCTCCTCCATAACCTGCTGGACTTTTTTCGTCAAATTGTCCTTCGATACTCCAGTCATGAGGAAGATTTAAAGTTCGCCAAATTGTACTACTATTTATGGTATCCTTGTCATTTACACTATCATTTAGATGAAAATTCCAACCTGAATTAAAAGCAACTTTTCGGGTACTAAAGTCAGGATTATCTTTTTTGACAGTAAATGCAAAAGCTGAAATTAGAGCGACTAAGCTAAGTATTTTTAAAAAAAAAGTTGGTTTTTTCATTTTATACAATTATTACAGTTACAGATAAATAATTTATCTCGTTTTGCCAGTATAAATTATCTTAAACCGTTTATAGCAACCCAATTTAAGAATGATTTGAAGTTTTTCTTAACCAATTCGGTTAATAATTTCTTAGTAAAATAGCCAATTTATACTTATGGTTAATATGACAACAAGTTTACTGTTTTTTTTTTACATTTGCAATATATCACGAGTTATTTTTACGTTTTCTAATTTATAGTAAACAATTTTCACATATTAGCAATAAACAAGTATTTTAATACTTTTACAAAATCAATTATTTGTAAAAAAACTAAAATTGAAAAAGTTAAATTGCGAAAAAAATTTAATTTGTACATTTAGAATAATTCAATTTATTTTTCAAAAAAACAGTTAAGTCAACCCATAAAAATAAAACAAAAAATCAGAGATGACAATGAATCAAACAATAATGAATTCAATTTCAATTGACTGTATAATATTTGGTTTTAACAATGGTGTACTTGAAGCCCTTTTGGTTAAACATGCCATAGGCGACAGCAAAGGAGAATGGGGACTTCCTGGGGGAATTATTTACGAAAATGAGAGTACAGATGATGCTGCCCAAAGATCTTTGAGGGAACTTACAGGTTTAGAAAATATTTTTTTAGAACAAATAAAGGCTTTTGGCGAACCCAATCGTATTCCTTTGAATAGAGTGATAACCATTGGTTATTATGCCTTGATTAATAGAGAAGAATATGACGTAAAGGCTGGTCTCACAGTATCTGAAGCCAAATGGTATAAAATTGATTCGATTCCAAATTTAATTTACGACCACAACGAAATTTTAGATTTTGGTCTAAAAAAATTACAAAATCGCATTCTAAATGCCCCGATTGGATTTAATCTTTTGCCTGAAAAATTCACACTATTGCAACTTATGCATCTTTATGAAGAAATATTGGGCAAAGAATTAGACAAATCCAACTTTCGCAGAAAAATTTTGAAAATGAAATTGCTTGTTGCCCTCGACGAAAAACAACAAGATGTATCTCATCGTGCGGCCAAATTATATCAATTTGATTCGGATATATATGAAAAACTAAGCCGGAAAGGATTTAATTTTGAGATTTAATCGGCATTGACTCGATGTAATATGTAATACTCTTATCGAAATTTTCTCCCGAAGAAAAGAACGAACTTCGTATTGGTAAATAAAACAATTGTTGGTTTGATAATTTGCCTTTCAATCGAACATAATCTTTTTCGGTGGTAATGATTATCTTGTTTTGCGACTTATTCTTTATTTCCAACAATTCATTTTCCGTAAAATGATGATGGTCTGGAAAAACTAATTTGTCATCATTTTTACTCTGCAAATGATTGAAAAATGGCTCTGGTTTTGCAATTCCAGCCAAAAGTAATTTATCCATATTCTTGATTTCGCTAACTTTCATCGATTTTTCTTCTGAATAAACGGAATCGTCATAATCAATATAGGAGAAATACAATTCTTGATTGGAATCCAATTGTAATTGGTTCTTGATTTTATTTTGCTCGTCAAGCGAAAGAGTCGCCGGACATTTAGTTACAATAACCACATTGGCTCTTTTAGCTCCACTCCTACTTTCTCGTAAATTTCCTGTTGGCAACATAAAATCATCCGAATATAAATCGCCGTAGGAAGTCAGCAAAATATAAAAACCTGCTTTGACTTTCCTGTGTTGAAAAGCATCGTCCAACAAAATTATGTCTGGTTTATTTGTTTGTGAAAGCAATTGCTCAATACCGTTTTTTCTGTTGGCATCTACAGCCACTTGAATATCTTTGAATTTTGAATAAAACTGAAAAGGTTCATCGCCAAGAATCACTGCATTCGAACTAGAATCAGCCAAAACAAAACCTTCAGACTGTCTTTTGTAACCACGACTTAATGTGGCTACTTTATATTTTGGAGAAAGCAACCGAATTAAATATTCTATTTGAGGTGTTTTTCCAGTACCGCCAACGCTGAGATTTCCAACGACTATAACGGGAATGTCAAAAGTATAGGATTTTAGAATTCCTTTATCGAAAAGAAAATTCCGAATACTGGTAATAAACCCATACAAAATGGCAAATGGAAAGAGTATTTTTCGAATTAAATTCATAATTATTTATCAGAATAATGACCCATTGCGGAAACTACAAAAACGGTTACAATATCGGCTTCTACTCGATAAATTATTCTGTCTTTTTGATTGATTCGTCTTGACCAATATCCTTTAAAATTATGTTTTAATTCTTCAGGCTGACCCTCACCGAAAAAGGGATTTTCAGTAAGTTCTAAAAGTATTTTTTCAATCTTTTTTATAGTGGATTTATTTCCTGATTTATAATGAGCTCTTAAATCTTTGCGTGCAATATCTTCAAACTCTACAAAATACTTCCCCATATATCATCAGGATTTAGTCTGGTTGTATTTCCTTTTTTTATATTGGCTTCTGCTTTTTTTATTTTAGCAATAAACTCTTTGCTGTAAGTACTTTCTGTTGAAGCTTTTGTTTTTTTAGACCCAGACTCAATAATTTCAACATCCTTTTCATCATCATCCCATAAGTTGAGATACTTAATAGATAAGTC
>DAORUG010000048.1:0-19781 GCA_035433125.1 Flavobacterium sp. | reverse complement strand
TCAAAATGGCTTCGTACAATTTTTGAAGTTGACGCATTGTAAATTTTTCAGGCAAAAGCTCAAATCCAATAGGTTTTGTTGATGTTCTATAACGCAATCTACTAATGGCACGTTTCAGCATTTTATCGTGGTCAAAAATTAATTTTGGAGCATCGTTAATACTAAACCACTCGGCATTATAATTCTGAATTAATTCTTCATTATGGTTTTCGACATTGATTAAGGCATAATAGGCAACAGAAATGGTTCTTTCAACAGGGTCACGATCAATTTCGCTAAAAGTGTATAACTGCTCCATATAGATGTCCTGTAAGCCAGTGTATCGATTAAGAATTCTTGTTGCGGAATCATTTAACACCTCATCTTTTTTCAAAAACCCACCCATTAACGACCATTTTCCTTTTTCGGGTTCAAAATCTCTTTTGATTAAAAGTATTTTTAAATCTTCATTATCAAACCCAAAAATGATGCAATCTACAGCTAGTAATACTTTGTCTGCTGCGCTATAACTATTTAACATGCTTATTAATTTTAATGTAAATATATAAACTTCCGAATAGTTTTCATAATTAATTGTAATATCAACACTTTTAAATCTGAAAATAAAAAAATATAGCTCAAAACTGATTAATATAATTGCTCAGAACATCATTTTTTTGAAAGTTTTTAGAAAAGGAGACGTCTCTAAAAAGTAAAAATTTTGAATTTAATTCTTTGCTAGTATTTTGCTCAATTTTTGAGAATTAGTCAGTAAATTATTTTTCAAAAAACGAGATTATTTATTTTTCATTAATTTTTTAATCATATGTATTTTTTCAATGGTTTTTTTGTTAAATTTACAAATGTTAAACACACACTTATATCTTGTATAAAATGAAAAAAACCGCATTGTTATTATTATCAATTTTTACTTTTTGTGCACAATTTGCAATTGCACAAAAAGAAACTACAGTGATTTCTATAAAAAATCCTGCAAATGCACCTACAATCAACAAAAACATTTATGGACATTTTGCCGAACACCTTGGTAGATCTATTTATGGAGGTTTTTTTGTAGGCGATACTTCCAAAATAGCCAATACAAATGGAGTTCGAAATGACGTTGTTGCCGCTCTAAAAGACTTGAAAATACCAAATTTGAGATGGCCTGGAGGTTGTTTTGCGGACACTTACCATTGGAAAGACGGTATTGGACCAAAAGAAAATAGACCAACAATTGTAAATCAATGGTGGGGAGGAGTTACAGAAGATAATAGTTTTGGAACACACGATTTTTTAAATATGTGTGAACTACTTGGTGCAGAGCCTTATTTGTCTGGAAATATCGGAAGTGGGACTGTTCAAGAAATGGCTGATTGGGTTCAATACACCAATTTTGCAAGCAAAAGTCCAATGAGTGATCTACGTGTAAAAAATGGACGAACAGAACCTTGGAAAGTTAAATTCTGGGGTATTGGAAACGAAGCTTGGGGTTGCGGCGGTAATATGAAAGCCGATTATTATGCTGGCGAATACAGAAAATATACTACATTCCTTCCTGAGAACATCACTCGAATTGCTTCGGGAGCAAGTAGTGATGATTATAATTGGACTGAAACCTTAATGAAAAACATTCCTCTAAAAATGGTGAATGGATTGGCTTTACACCATTATTCGGTAATTGATTGGAACAAAAAAGGACCTGCTGTAGATTTTACTGAAGATTTGTATTTCGCTACAATGAAGGAAGCTTTGAAAATGGAAGAGCTTGTTACTAAGCATTCCGCTATTATGGACAAATACGATCCTGAGAAAAAAATTGACTTGGTTGTCGATGAATGGGGAGGTTGGTATGATGTTGAAAAAGGAAGTAATCCTGGTTTCTTATTCCAACAAAACACTATGAGAGATGCGGTTTTGGCGGGAGCAACGCTTAACATTTTTAACAACCATGCAGAAAGAGTTCGTATGGCAAATCTAGCACAATGTGTGAATGTTTTGCAAGCCGTTATTCTTACGGATAATGCCAAAATGATTTTAACGCCTACTTATCACGTGATGAAAATGTACAGTGTGCACCAAGATGCAAAATTATTACCAATTGCATTTAATTCTCCTCTATACACTTTCAACGGACAATCACTTCCCGCTTTATCTGTCTCGGCTTCAAAAGATAAAAACGGTTTAGTACATATTTCGTTAGTAAATGTTGATTTCAAAAAAACAAATACAATTGAAATCGACTTAAAAGAACTTGGAATCAAAAATGTTACAGGAACTGTATTGGCATCCTCAAAATTGCAAGATTTCAATTCATTTGATAATCCAACAAAAATTCAACCATCAGTTTTTAAAGGGTTTAATGTAAAAAGCGGAAAAATAACCGTAGTGATTCCTGCTTTTTCAGTTGTAATGTTAGAAGGCAAATAAAAATGGTTGCGACAAAAACGGTTATAATCTCTCTATTGATATATATTCGTTTTGCAAAGCCATATGATAGGATGATGTTTAGCATTTATCAAAAAACTCGGCAATTGGGGTTACAACCAATGCTAGTTTAGACTCGAAAGACCCAGTTACAAATGGGTCGATCGGGCAATTTTTATTCAATCCATATCCAACCAGATCTTTAGAATGCCAATGATTCCAACTTGATATTCTACGAAAACAACACGGCTTGGCTAGTTTTCTGCTCTTTTGCAAACAAAACAGTTACAACTGATGCTGATTGTTAATCAATTGCAGTAACAAGAAACAAAAAAATCGTTTATAATCTCAATAGTAAAGTTCAAATTTCAACACTATTACTTTTTAACTTTAGCTTTTGGAAATAAAATAAAAATGAAAAATAAACTAATTACAAAAATTAGTCTTTGCGGATTATTGTTCGGCAGTTTTCTTGCCAATGCTCAAAAAACAACTTTGGAAGTGAATACCGCCAAAACTATTTCTAAAATCCAACCTACAATGTACGGTGTGTTTTTTGAAGACATCAATTTTGCTGCCGATGGAGGTTTGTATGCCGAGATGGTCAAAAACCGCTCTTTCGAATTTGAAAATCCACTTATGGGTTGGATTCAACCCAATAGCGACAGACATTCTTTCAACAAGCAATCAGGAATTGCAACTACTGTCAAAGTATTGGAAAATAAAACTAATCCCAATTTTTGCAGGGTACATATTAATGATGCCAAAGGATATGAGCTGATTAATGAAGGATTCCGGTGAATGGGTATCAAAAAAGACGCAAAATACAACCTGTCTTTCAAAGCTGCAAACCACGACGGAGCCATCAAAAAAATCATTATTCAATTTGTTGACAAAAACAAAAAAGTACTTGGAGAAACCAGTATTGTGCCAACATCAAACGATTGGCAGAATTACACGGCACAATTTACAGCCACGCAAACCGAAGCAAAAGCACAATTAAAAATTACCTTCGAAGGAACTGGAACTATCGATTTAGATATGATTTCTTTATTTCCGCAGGACACTTGGAACAATAGAAAAAATGGTTTGCGCAAAGATATCGTCCAATTACTTTATGATATGAAACCTGGGTTCTTGAGATTTCCTGGAGGTTGTATTGTCGAAGGAAGAACTTTGGCACAGCGTTACCAATGGAAAAAAACCATAGGTGATGTCGATAAAAGAGAAACATTAGTTAACCGTTGGAATACCGAATTTGAGCATAAACCAACTCCTGATTATTTTCAAACTTTTGGTTTAGGATTTTTTGAATATTTTCAACTTTCCGAGGATATTGGAGCCTCTCCTTTGCCAATTTTGAGTTGCGGAATGGCTTGTCAATTCAATACGGGTGAATTGGTTCCAATGAACGAATTGAACCCTTATGTCCAAGATGCTTTGGACTTAATCGAATTTGCGAATGGCTCGGTTGAAACTCCCTGGGGTAGAATCCGTTCTGAAATGGGGCATCCAAAACCCTTTAATTTGAAATTAATTGGTGTTGGAAATGAGCAATGGGGACCAGAATATATCGAAAGATATAAAGTTTTCGAAAAAGCTATCAAATTCAAATATCCAGAAATGACAATCGTTTCAGGTGCTGGGCCATTCCCTGACGGCGATTATTTCGAATATGGAACGAAAGAACTTAAAAAACTGAATGCTGAAATCGTTGATGAACATTATTATAAAAGCCCAAAATGGTTCAGGGATAATGTTACTCGCTACGATAATTACGACCGAAAAGGACCAAAAGTATTTGCTGGAGAATATGCAGCCCAAAGTGTGGCTACAGTAAGTCCCGACAACAAAAATAACTGGGAATGTGCTTTCTCTGAAGCAGCTTTTATGACCGGATTAGAACGAAATGCCGAAGTGGTTCACTTGACATCTTATGCGCCTTTGATGGCTCACGCAGAAGCTTGGCAATGGACTCCGGATATGATTTGGTTTAACAACTTAGAAGCCTATGGCTCGGCAAATTATCAGGTTCAAAAATTATTTGCCATCAATAAAGGAACTGATTTGCTAGCTATTACCAAAGACGGGAAACCAGTAATTGGACAAAATGATTTGTTTGCATCGGCAGTAAAAGATTCGAATACAAAAGAAATAATTGTAAAATTGGTGAATTCCTCAGCAAAAGCACAAGAGGTAGATGTCGATTTAAAAGGGACTAAATTAGCATCAAAAGGAACTGTTAGTACCCTTACAAGTGCCAATTTAGACGATGTAAATTCTTTTGAATTTCCTAAAAAAATTAGTCCTACAGAGAGCGAAATTAAATTGAAAGGAGATAAAGTACAAATGAGTTTGCCTGCCTATTCTGTGACTGTTTTGAAATTAAAATTAAACTAAAATCAAAAGAATAAATTAATAGCAAACATCTGGGATAAAATTTGAGCCTAAATAGCTGTTTTATTGGAGTTTTGATAAAAAGGATAGGGCTAAATTAAATTAAGTGTTTTCAACACACTTGTAAATTATTTTATATTATATTTGTACTTAAATTTAAAGTATTAAGAATGAAAAATTACGTTATAGGATTAGATTATGGTTCGGACTCAGTTCGTGCCGTTTTAATCGACACTGAGAATGGTCAAGAGTTGGCCTCAGATGTTTGTCATTACAAAAGATGGGCAAATAAAGAATATTGTAATCCCTCAATAAATCAATTTCGTCAACATCCTTTGGATCATATCGAAGGCTTGGAATCTACCATAAAAGCAGTGGTTGCTGCTGGAAAAGTAGCTCCTTCACAAATAAAAAGTATCTGCATCGACACCACAGGCTCATCGCCAATTCCAGTTACCAAAGACGGAACTCCACTAGCTTTAACAAAAGGTTTTGAACACAATCCAAACGCGATGATGGTGTTGTGGAAAGATCATACTGCTATAAACGAAGCTAACGAAATCAATGAATTAGCCGCCAATTGGGGTGGAGAAGATTTTACTAAATACGAAGGCGGAATTTATTCATCGGAATGGTTTTGGGCAAAAATTTTGCACGTAGCTCGTGAAGACGAAGCCGTTAAAAAAGCCGCTCACACTTGGATGGAACATTGCGATTTGATGACGTATTTGTTGATTGATGACAAAGATTTGAAATCATTCAAAAGAAGTCGTTGCGCAGCTGGACATAAAGCGATGTGGCACGAAGACTGGAATGGTTTACCTCCAGTGGAATTTTTAGAAAAATTAGACCCGTATTTGGCGACACTTCGCGGAAACTTATACGATGAAACTTATACATCAGATGTAGTTGCTGGAAATTTAAACCAAGAATGGGCAACTAAATTGGGTCTTTCAACAGATACCATAATTGCCGTTGGAACTTTCGACGCACATTCTGGAGCCGTTGGAGCCAAAATCGACGAGTACGCTTTAGTTCGTGTTATGGGAACATCCACTTGCGATATTATTGTAGCTTCAAACGAAGCAGTTGGTAGTAAAACAGTGAAAGGAATTTGCGGGCAAGTTGATGGTTCGGTTATTCCTGGATACATTGGTCTTGAAGCGGGACAATCTGCTTTTGGCGATGTTTTGGCTTGGTTCAAAGACACTCTGTCTTGGCCATTAGACAATTTGGTTTACACTTCCAGCCTTTTATCTGCGGAACAAAAAGTACAATTGAAAGCTGAAGTAGAATCTAATTTCATCAAAACTTTAACTCAACAAGCAGAAGCTATTCCTTTATCAGAAAGTATTCCTACGGCTTTGGATTGGGTAAACGGGCGACGAACACCTGATGCCAATCAAGGGTTGAAAAGTGCTATTTCCAACATTTCATTGGGAACAAAAGCACCGCATCTTTTCAAAGCTTTAATCAATTCAATTTGTTTTGGTTCTAAAAAAATCGTGGACAGATTTGAAGAAGAAGGCGTTCGTATTGACAGCGTAATTGGTATTGGAGGCGTGGCCAGAAAATCACCATTTATTATGCAAACTTTGGCGAATGTTTTGAACAAACCTATCAAAGTGGCCGCTTCGGATCAAGCACCAGCATTGGGAGCAGCTATTTACGCAGCCGTTGCCGCAGGAATTTATCCAAACGTAATTGAAGCCAGCAAAAAAATGGGAAGCGATTTCGAAAGCGAATATTTCCCAGAATCAGACAAAGTGGAAGCGTATCAAGAATTGATGGATTCTTATTCTGATTTAGCTCAATTTATCGAAAGTATAACTAAATAAAAAATCTCGAATGAGTTCAAAATATACAGCTTTAAAACAAGAATGCTACGAGGCCAATATGGAACTGAATGCCTTGAAATTAGTGGTGTACACTTTTGGAAATGTCAGTGCTGTTGACAGAGAAAATAGTGTTTTTGCCATTAAACCAAGTGGAGTTCCTTACGAAGATTTGAAACCTGAGGACATTGTTATTGTAGATTTCGACAACAACATTATTGAAGGAACAAAACGACCTTCATCTGACACGAAAACGCACGCTTTTTTATACAAAAACTGGCCAAATATTGGTGGAGTGGCTCATACTCATGCTACTTATTCTGTGGCTTGGGCGCAATCTCAACTTGATATTCCAATTTTTGGAACTACTCACGCGGATCATTTAACAGTCGATATTCCTTGTGCTGCGCCAATGGATGATTCCTTGATTCAAGGAAATTACGAACACAATACCGGAATTCAAATTTTGGATTGTTTCAAAGAAAAAAATCTTTCTTATGAAGAAGTAGAAATGGTTCTCATTGGCAATCACGGGCCATTTACTTGGGGAAAAAACGCTGCAAAAGCAGTTTATAACAGTAAAGTTTTAGAAGTTGTTGCCGAAATGGCGCATCTCACTTTGTTGATAAACCCAAATGCTCCAAGATTGAAAGATTCTCTAATAAAAAAACATTACGAACGCAAGCACGGAAAAGATTCGTATTACGGTCAATAAAGATTGCAGATTTTAGATTGCAGATTTCAGAAAAAATTGAGTTCAAAAACATATTCATTAGGCTCTTATTCTTTTTAAATATATTAAAATATTAATATTATGAAAAAATTAATGTCAATAATTATTTTATTCTTCACACTAATTAGTTGCAGTGATAACAATGACTCGCAAGCCAAAGTGATTGAAAGATTGAGCAAAAATTATCCAAAATGTGTTGTAGATAAAATCAAATTAATTTATGAGACTGCTCCTCAAGGAAAAACAACTGTTAGTAAATATTCTTATAATGGAGAAATAGTTTATGAATTTAACACTAATATTTCTACTGGAGTTGGGGCTTTTACTGTCGTAAATGAGAATTGCGAAAAGATATGTGGTGGAGATAGCGGTGTCGTTTATACTAATACTTGTGTCGATTTCGACAAGGCAACACTTATAGAAATCGTTTGGATTGATCCTAGATAATAATTAAATAAAACAATTAAAATAAAACATTATAATAAAATGATAGATATTGCCCAAAAAGAAATTTGGTTTGTAGTAGGAAGCCAAGAGTTATATGGTGAAGAAACACTTAGAAAAGTTGCGGAACATTCAAAAGAAATTGCAAAAGGATTGGACGCATCGTCTAAAATACCAGTAAAATTGGTATATAAAGATGTGGTAAAATCGCCAGCTCAAATCCTGAATGTATGTTTGGAAGCTAATTCCAACAAAAACTGTATTGGTATCGTAGCTTGGATGCACACTTTTTCGCCTGCTAAAATGTGGATTGGTGGATTGAGCATCTTGAAAAAACCATTGTGTCATTTGCACACACAATTCAACGCTGAAATTCCTTGGAGTTCCATCGATATGGACTTTATGAACCTAAATCAATCGGCTCACGGAGACAGAGAATTTGGATTCATCATGTCAAGAATGCGCAAAAAACGCAAAGTAATTGTGGGACATTGGGAAGACGAACGCGTTCAAACTAAATTAGGAAACTGGACAAGAGTAGCTTTGGGTTGGAACGAATTGCAAAACCTAAAAGTAGCTCGTATTGGTGACAATATGCGTGAAGTTGCCGTTACCGAAGGTGATAAAGTAGAAGCCCAAATTCGTTTTGGCGTTTCAGTAAATGGTTTCGATTCTTCGGATGTAACCAAACATATCGATAAAGTTACGGACAAACAATTGGCTGATTTATTAGCAGTTTACGAAGCTTCTTACAGCTTAACCGATGATTTAAAAGAAGGTGGAGCCCAAAGACATTCGTTAGTTGACGCAGCAAAAATTGAATTAGGATTAAGAGCTTTCCTTGAAGAAGGTGGTTTTGGAGCCTTCACCGATACTTTCGAAAATCTTGGAGCTTGGAAACAGTTACCAGGAATTGCAACCCAACGTTTGATGGCCGACGGTTATGGTTTTGGTGGCGAAGGCGACTGGAAAACTGCCGCTATGGTTCGTGCATTGAAAGTTATGAATGTAGGTCTTGAAGGAGGAACTTCTTTTATGGAAGATTACACCTATCACTTTACACCTCAAAAATCATACGTTTTGGGTTCACATATGCTTGAAATTTGTCCGTCAATTGCTGATGGAAAACCAGCTTGCGAAGTGCATCAGTTAGGAATTGGTGGGAAAGAAGATCCAGCTCGTTTGGTATTTAATTCTCCTGCTGGCGAAGCAATCAACGTATCTTTAGTAGATATGGGAACGCGTTTCCGTTTGATTGTAAACGAAGTTGTAGCTGTAAAACCAATGGCTGAATTGCCAAAATTACCAGTAGCACGCGTATTGTGGGATTGCAAACCAAACCTTGATGTTGCAGCTACAGCTTGGATTCTTGCCGGTGGAGCGCATCATACGGTTTATAGTCAAGCAGTAACAACCGAATTTATGGAAGATTTTGCCGATATTGCAGGAATCGAATTGGTTGTAATTGATAACAATACAACAATTCGTAACTTCAAAGATACTTTGAATGCAAATGAAGCATACTATCACTTGTTTCAGCACGGTTTGTAAATAAAAAAAATCGAAAGTTTGAATGTCTGAGACAATGCGTTTTTGATATTTAAACTTTCGAACTATTAATAATTAACCAAAAAACCACAAATTATGAATGTATTAAAACGTTGCATTTATGGATTTTCCATACTAAGTTTAGCCCTTATTAGTGTACAATGTAAAGGGAATCAAAAAGAAGAAAAACAAGAAAATACAACTCAAAAGATGGATAGTGTATCGATAGAAAAAAAGGAATATGGAACAACTCCTAAGGGGCAAAAAGTAGATGTTTATACGCTGAAAAACCAAAAAGGAATGGAGGTAAATATCATGACTTATGGTGGAATTATAACTTCTTTGAAAGTGCCTAATAAAGCAGGTGTTTCAGAAGAAGTAGCAATTGGTTTTAATAATTTAGAACAATATACTAAACCTAATCCTTATTTTGGAGCTCTTATCGGAAGATTTGGTAACCGAATTGCCAAAGGGAAATTCACTATCGACGGTAAAGAATATCAACTGGCAAAAAACAATGGAGCAAACGCTTTACACGGTGGGCCAGAAGGTTTTCATAGAAAAGTTTGGACAGCCGAAGAAGCCAAAGGTGGAGATGTTGCAATTTTAAAATTGAAGTATGTGAGCAAAGATATGGAAGAAGGATATCCTGGAAACTTGACTGTTTTTGTGACTTATACTTTAAATAATGACAATTCATTAGACGTACTTTATGAAGCGACTACCGACAAGAAAACGGTTGTAAACTTGACGCAACATTCTTATTTTAACTTATCAGGGGATTTCACAAAAACCATTTTGGGTGATGAGATTGTAATTGATGCCGATAAATTAGTTCCTGTAGATGCTGATTTAATTCCAACAGGAAAATTGACAGATGTTGCCAATACTCCATTCGATTTCAGAAAACCAAAAGTGATCGAAAAAGATATCAATGTTAAAGATGATCAATTGAAAAAAGGATTAGGATATGACCATTGTTGGGTTTTAAATAATCAAGACAAAGGCTATCGTTTTGTTGCTTCTGCCTATAATGCTCCAAGCGGAAGATTGCTTGAAGTGTATTCAGATCAACCGGGAATCCAACTTTATACAGGAAACTTTTTAGATGGGACTTTGCCAATGAGAAACGGTGGAACCTATGCTCACAGAACAGGTTTGTGTCTAGAAACGCAACATTATCCTGATTCTCCAAATCAAAAAGATTTTCCTACTACTGTGTTAAATCCAGGAGAGAATTACAAAACAAAAACTACGTTTAAATTCTCAGTAAAATAAAAAAATATACTAAGCAAGTAGTTGTTTAGTTACAGTAAAATTTAAAAATGTTTGGTTTTTTTAAATTTGGTTTAGTAGTTATAAAACCCTGAAAAGTCAATTTTTCAGGGTTTTTTTATTTCAATTATTATCGACTAAGCATCATTTTTCTATATAGAGAAGGAACATAACCTGTGTTTTTTTTAAACGTTTTATTGAAATGAGAAACTGTTTCAAAACCACATTTACTACTTAACTGAGAAATGCTGATGTCTTCCATTAGCAAAAGTTTACAAGCAAACCCAATTCGCATGTCTAAAATGTAGTTTTTGAATGATTTGCCAGTTTTACTTTTAAAATAACGGCAAAAGGCTGAGGTATTCATCGCAGCAAAAGATGCAATTTCTTCCAAACTAATGTTACGAGTATAATTTTTATTTAAAAAAGAAATAATCTTATCTATTCTTGCAGTATCATAAATCGTTTCATTGACAAAATCAGTTGTGGAAATAGTTTGTCGACTATCCGTTTCTGACATTTCTTTTAGAATTTCCAAAAAAATCAGGAGTTGATTTATGCCATTTTCCAAGGGTATTTTTTCTAATAAATCCTGCAATTTTTGAAAGTGACCTCGAGCAAAATAAATCCCTCTTTGTGATTCTTGAAACAGATTTTTTATCTTGATAAAATGCGGATAATTATTTACGGCATAATACATAAAATCTTTTTCAAACTGAATTATGGTGCCTTTCACTCTTAGATCAGTTTCGCCGGAGTGATAAATTTCGTCACTCTTCATAAAATGAGGCAAATTTGAACCAATAAGCAAAATATCGCCAGCTTCGTATCTAGCTTTATTGTTTCCAACAAACCGAGTTCCTGTACTTTCTTTAATATAAATTATCTCATATTCCGAATGAAAATGCAAAGGATACGTAAAATGATTGTAATCATAAAAACGGACATTGAGAGGTGCTGACTCCGAAATAAGAAGTCGTTCGTTCATTATTGTTTTCATAATCAATTTACTTTAAATTGCAAAAATAGAATCAGTATGTGCAAATTTAGGAAAAATAATTAGTTTTACTTATGTTTAAATTTGTATGTTAAATTTTAAAATAGACAATTATGAATGATGCATTTAGTATTCAAGGAAAAATAGCTATAATTACTGGAGCGGGTGGAGTTTTAGGAGGAAGTATAGCCAAAAGTTTTTTGCAAGCAGGAGCAAAAGTAGTAGCCATCGATATTCACGAAGAAAACCTTAATAAAAGAGTGGCTGAACTTGCCGTTTTTGGCAGTGATGTAATAGGAGTGGTAGGGAATGTACTAGATATGGAAAGCCTAGAAAATGTAGCCAAAGAAGTATTAGCAAAATGGGGACGAATCGACATTTTATTGAATATTGCTGGAGGAAATCTTCCGGGTGCAACACTAATGCCTGACCAAGAATTTTTCGATATGAAAATTAGCGATTGGGACAAAGTGACCAATTTGAATTTGAATGGAACCGTTTTCCCAAGTATGGTTTTTGGGCGAGTAATGTCTAAACAAAAAAGTGGAAGCATCATCAATATGTCTTCTATGGCAGCTTATTCGGCGATAACTCGTGTTCCGGGTTATTCGGTTGCCAAAACTGGAATCAGTAATTTCACCCAATGGTTGGCTACTGAAATGGCTTTGAAATATGGTGATGGAATTCGTGTAAACGCATTGGCTCCAGGATTTTTTATCGGCGACCAAAATCGTGCAGTGCTTATCAATCCTGATGGTTCGCTTACGGATAGAAGTAAAAAAGTATTGGCAAAAACTCCAATGGGACGTTTTGGCGACATAGCAGAATTGAATGGAACAGTTCAGTTTTTGTGTAGTGATGCTGCGAGTTTTATTACAGGAGTTGTATTGCCAGTAGATGGTGGTTTTAGTGCATTTAGCGGGGTATAATTATGGAAAAAACATGGAGATGGTTTGGCAAAAAGGATAAAATAGCGTTATCCATGCTAAGAGCAATAGGGGTTGAAGGCATCGTTTCGGCATTGCATGATATTCCAAATGGTGAAATCTGGACTGAAGAAGCCATTTTAGATTTGAAAAATTATATCGAAGCTTCAGGTTTGCGTTGGTCGGTTGTCGAAAGTCTTCCGGTGAGCGAAGGCATAAAAAACAACGCGCCCAATAGAGACCAACTAATTGATAACTATATAGTAAGTCTTGAAAATTTGGGTAAATGTGGCTTGAAAACAATTTGTTATAATTTTATGCCCGTTATCGATTGGATTCGAACGGATTTAGATTATAAACTAGAAGACGGCACTTCGACTTTGTATTTCGATAAAATCAAATTTGCTTATTTTGACATTTTAATCCTGAACCGAAAAGAGGCTGATAAAGATTATACAAGCGAAGAATTGGCCAAAGTTTATGAACTCGACAAATCCATTACCGAAGCCGAAAAAGCACAGTTGATAGATACTATTATTGTAAAAACTCAAGGCTTTATTAATGGAAACATCAAAGCAGGAGATCAAAACCCTGTGGCTATATTCAACCGATTATTGGCAGTTTATGACAACATCGATAAAAATGAATTGCGTGAAAATTTGCGTTATTTCTTGAATCGAATTATGCCAGTTTGCGAACAATATGGTATTAATATGTGTATTCATCCTGATGATCCGCCGTTTCAAATGTTGGGTTTGCCAAGAATTGTTACGAACGAAGAAGATATCCAATGGATTTTGAATGCGGTTGATAATCCACATAATGGATTGACATTTTGTGCAGGTTCATTGAGTACAGGTATAAAAAATAATGTTCCAGAGTTGGCACGAAAATTTGCTTCTCGTACCCATTTTGTGCATTTAAGAAGTACCGAAACTTTAGAAGGAGGTAATTTTATTGAAGCTTCGCATCTGGAAGGACGTGGACATTTGATAGAATTAGTTACCATATTTGAAGCCGAAAACACGAAATTACCAATGCGTGTCGATCACGGTCGAATGATGTTGGGCGATGAAGACAAAGGATACAATCCCGGCTATTCGTTTCACGGTCGAATGTTTGCTTTGGCACAAATGGATGGTGTAATTGCAACAGTTCGGCATTTGAATAAATAAAAAGCATTTTTTACTTTAAAAGAAAGTCTCAAAATTCATTTTTTATGCCTTTTTTAATTTAATAGTTTGAACTATTTTAAAGAGTTTGATTTGCTGCTTTTAAGCTTCCAGAAGCGAGAATAATAACGCGGAATTCGATTTTTGACTACACTTCATGGTGTAGTTAGATGTATTATTATATATGTATTATTTTCAATAATTGTTATCAAAAAAAAGAATATGATAATTTAAGATGAATTTTTTAAGAATTTATTAAAAAATATTTACGCAATCGATTGTGTATGAATAATTTTTATTTAAATTTGCTCTGTTAAGTTAGAGGCTAAATTGTTGTTTCACTTTGAAACGCAATTGAACTTCCTATAATAAATTTCACAAATACTAATTAACCAATTTAATCAATTTTTTATGACTTACTTTTTATGTTTTAAAAGCAAATCAAAAAACTTTAAACTGCTGGGGTTTCTGCTCCTTATGTTTATGTTTTCTGTAGGAGCAAATGCTCAAACCACAGTTTCTGGAATAGTTTCCGATGCATCGGGGCCAATTCCTGGTGTAAATGTTTCTCTTAAAGGAGGAAAAAATGGTGTATCCACAAATATTGATGGAAAGTATTCGATTAATTCCGTGCCCGCAAACGCAGTATTAGTATATAGCTATGTGGGTTTTGTAACTCAAGAAGTTGCTGTGAAAGGTCAATCTCAAATTAATGTTGTACTTGTAGAAGAATCAAATACTTTAAAGGAAGTAGTAGTAATTGGGTATGGTACCCAAAGAAAAGAAGCGGTTACTGGTTCGGTTGCTTCTATTAAAGGTGATATAATGCGCGAAGTGCCTTCTGCTAATGTCACACAAGCATTGCAAGGTCGTCTAGCTGGAGTTCAGATGTCTCAAACATCATCTAAACCAGGAGCTGAAATGCAAATCCGTATTAGAGGTACTCGTTCCCTATCAGCAGACAACAACCCTCTAGTAGTATTAGATGGTGTTCCATTTGCTGGATCAATCGGTGACATCAGTCCTGACAATATCAAAAGTATTGATATCTTAAAAGATGCTTCGGCAACAGCTATTTACGGTTCACGTGGTGCCAATGGTGTTATTTTGATAACTACTAATAAAGGTCAAAAGGGACAAAAAGCAAAATTTACTTATAATACATTTAGTGGTTTGAAAAATGTTTTTGCTCAATACCCAATGATGGAAGGAACAGAATTTGTAGCACTTCGTAAAGCAGCCGGTTTATATAAAACTAATGGGTTAGATGAAGCCGATGATGTGAATACTAATTGGCAAGACTTATTTTATAGATCAGGCGTAGTAACAAGTCATGATGTTGGTGTCTCAAATGGTACCGAAACTGGTAATTACAACTTTGGTACTAGTTATTACAAAGAGGAAGCAGTAGTGCCTGGACAGGATTACACACGTTTGTCATTGAGAGGTGCCGTAGATCAAGCAATAGGGATTTTTAAATTTGGTTTCACAACTAATAACAATTACGTTGTTTCTATGGGAAACAATATGGGATTATTTGGAACTTTAAGCAGCTCTCCCATAGCCGATCCATATAATGCGGATGGTTCTTTGAAAAGAACCGTAAAAATGCCTTTAGACGAAAACTGGGTATATACAAGAGAATCGGTGAAAAATTTGGGAGACAAATGGATAGATCAAACCAAATCCTATAGTTCTTATAACACTATTTATGGAGAGGTTAAAATACCAGGGGTTGAAGGTTTAAAATATCACCTAGACTTAGGAGGAAACTTCCGTACCAGTAATGGTGGTAATTATACGGGAGAAGGAGTATTCAGTGTTAATCCTACGACAGTTTCGACAGCTACTGTATCCAATACACTTAGAACCAATTGGACAATTCAAAACCTGCTTACTTACGACCGTACCTTTGGAAAACATCAGCTAAATGCAGTTGCTATGTACTCAGCCGAAGAAACCAGATACAACAGATCTCAAGTATCTGCTAAGGATATAGCATCCGATGCCTTCCAATTTTATAATTTAGGTAATGCTGCAGGCGAAATTACTATTAATCCCCGCGATCAGGCATATGAGGTAAGTGGTTTGATCTCTTATATGGCACGTGCTATGTATTCTTATGACAATCGTTATATGCTTACAGCCACTGTTCGATCTGATGCTTCTTCAAGGTTAGCAGAAGGTCATAAATGGCATACATATCCTGCGGTATCTGCTGGATGGAATGTCAAAAACGAATCGTTTATGCAAAACGTTACCTGGTTAGATCAACTGAAATTACGTGCAGGTTATGGAGAAACCTCTAACCAAGCTGTTGCTCCATATTCTACACTTGGACGTTTAGAATCAAGACCTTACAATTTTGGAGATGTAAACACAACAGGGTATTATGTAACTAGAGCGCCTAATGCTGAATTAGGTTGGGAATTTTCTACCACGATGAACTATGGAATTGACTTTGGCTTTTTCAACAATCGCCTGTCTGGAACAGCAGAATATTATATTACAGATACAAACGACATACTATTAGATGTGGGTTTACCTGCTACATCAGGCGTTTTAATTTATACTGATAATATTGGGAAAACTCAAAATAAAGGTTTTGAATTTACGCTTAATGGCGCAATATTGGAGAACCCTGACGGTTGGTCTTGGGATGTTGGTGTTAACTTCTATTCCAATAAAAACAAACTTGTATCACTTGCTTCGGGTCAGTTGAGAGACGAAAACAACTGGTGGTTTGTAGGACATCCAATTGATGTAATCTATGACTATGAAAAAATAGGACTTTGGCAGGCAGAAGATGCAAATCTAACAAAATATGAAGTAGGTGGAAATGTGGGTATGATTAAGGTAAAATATACCGGTGATTTCAACCCTGATGGCACACCAACAAGAGCAATTGGACCAGCCGACAGACAAATCCTAGACATAAACCCTGATTTTCAAGGGGGTTTCAACACGCGCTTGGCCTATAAAAACTTTGACATTAGTGCTGTAGGTGCTTTTCAAAGTGGAGGAATTCTTATCAGTACCCTTTACTCATCAACAGGTTACCTTAATACGTTAAATGGACGTAGAGGAAATGTGAAAGCGGACTACTGGACACCTGAAAACACGGATGCAAAGTATCCTAAACCCGGTGGTATAACAAGTGGTGATAATCCAAAATACGGATCTACTATGGGGTATTTTGATGCTTCTTATGTTAAAATTCGTACTATTACACTTGGCTACAACTTAAACGAAAAATTCATTAAAGATCTTGGAATTGATAGATTTCGTTTGTATTGCACAGCACAAAACCCATTTGTAATATATTCACCATACCACAAAGAAACAGGTATGGATCCTGAAACCAACTCTTATGGCGACGAAAATGCAGCCGTAACCGATACTTATAAAAGACGTTTGCTGACATTAGGAACCAATTCACCTTCAACACGCAGCTTCTTGATTGGCCTTAATTTAACATTCTAAAAAAAGATAAAGATGAAACATATACAAATAAAAACTTTTATAGCAGCCGTTTTGATAGTGCTGTTTATGGGGGCGTGTTCCAATGTTTTGGAAGAACAACCACGCGCTACTTTTACTCCCGAATATTTTAAAACTGAAAAGGGGGTTCAAGGAGGATTAACTTCTATGTATGCACATTTGCGCTACTTATATGGGCCCGCCTACTACTATAATACAGGTATAACCGGAACAGATGAAGCAACATATGCCCAAAGTGCGGATAACAACTTTAAGGATATGGACTATTCTGGCGTTGGATCGGTTACTTCTACCTCTAGTCGTACTGACGCATTGTGGGGAACAGCATTCATCAATATCAACACCGCAAGTGGCGTAATTGAAAATGCTGCTGCAATAGGTACTATTTCGAATGCACTAATTGCAGAAGCTAGATTCTTTCGCGCTTTTGATTACTTTTTACTTGTTCAAACTTTTGGAGGCGTGCCTTTGGATTTGGGAGCGGGTGAACTAAAGTTCAACACAAGTACTTCTAGATACTCTGTAAGGAATACAGTGCCAGAAGTCTATACTAAAGCTGTATTTCCAGACTTATTAACAGCTGTAAAAGATTTACCAGATGTGGGAAGAGTAAAAGGAGGAGTAACCAAAACGGCTGCGAGACTTTATTTGGCAAAAGCTTATTTAACTTATGCTTGGTGGTTAAAAAATCCAAATAATATTCCAACATACCCAGAAACCCCTCGTGTTGACCCCGACGGTCATGATGCTGCTTGGTATTTTCAACAAGCCTACAATGTGGCCGCAACTGGAATTGATACACACGGGAGTTTTGCTTTACAACCCACTTTTTATGACGTAAGTTTAGCAAGTAATGACCGTAACAGCGAATTACTATTGTATGCAGACCATACTGAAAAAAGCGAATTCTATAATGCAAGTAGCCTAACTTATGCCAATGGTGCAGCCCCTGATAATTTTGCCGGTTGGATGATGACTTGGAACTATACTGCAATTAGAAGTTCAGGTATTAGTTCTGTGCAACGTGAAGCTGAACAACACTTGGGACGCCCATGGACACGTATGTGCCCAACAATTGGAGTTCTAGTAAATACTTTTGCTGACAAAACAAACGACTCTCGTTATGATGGAACATTTGTAACAACTTATCGTGGTAACTGGAATAAAGCTGGTAATACAAGTGCTACGTTGAATAATGCAAACAATTTACCTGTTGCCCCAGGGGGAGCTATCTTAACTTTCTTGAATGATGAGCCTACCACAGCTATTGACTACTCAAATACTACTTACAAGAGTAATATAGGAGCTGGTGTATTACCTGGAAGATCTGATTTTGTAATATCTCCTCAAGGTGTAAACAGAATAGTATATCCTGGATTATGGAAACTAGGTCCATACCGTACTGACAATGCTGGAGGATTAGGTCAACCTAATGCCGCAAGTACCCGTCCTTACAATATTGCCAAATTATCTGAGCTTTATTTTATTGCTGCTGAAGCAGCCGTAATGGGTGCCACCACACAAGCTGGAAAAAGTGCCAGAGATTTAGTTAACGTTATTCGTGCACGTGCCGGAAAATGGAGATTTGACAATAATGGTAATGTTGCAAAAGTAGCCGACAATAGTGCTGCAATGATTGCTGCAACACCTGCAATTATCGATATTAACTATATTTTAGCAGAACGTTCTCGTGAATATTATGCCGAAGGCTATCGTTGGTTCGATTTAGTTCGTACTCAAAAATGGAATGAACTTGCAGGAACTTATAAAATTGGAGGAGTCAATTATACTGATCATACACCAGTAACGGTTACGCGTACAATAGAAAAATTTCATTATTTGCGCCCAATTCCTCAAGGTCAACTTGATGCAATGATTATGACACCAGAAGAGAAAAAAGCGTATCAGAATCCACAATATAATTAAAATAAAATAAAATACACCTGTGACAAACTTGTTTTGACACAGGTGTTTTATAAGCAGTTTTGTAGTGATAAAATTCAAGAAGATTATCAAATTTGCAGCTCATCTCGATACAAAATTATTTTATTAAAATTGTGGAAAAAGTTTAGAACTACGAATTTTTCCACAATAATTTTGAGTTAGTAGTTAATAGGTTGTTTTTACCAAAAGTCGGGAGCTGGTTACTCTCGACTTTTTTTGGTATATTTTCTTGTTAATATTAATAAAGTCTTTATAATTTATCAATAAAACATTGTGATTTATTCTCTTTGTTTTTTAATTATAAACATCCTTTTTGATCCTATTTAAATTACTATTCAATAAAGCATAAGTATATATCCCTATACACAACAAAAAAAACGTTTACTTTCAATAGTATTGATAATTTGTGTTATTGATAATTTTGTAAGATCCAATGCACAGATGTCTATTTTTAATTAAAATATTATTCTCATGTTTTTTAAAACTATAAATTGTTCATTTTTTCACCCGAGCTTTCGCTTTTTGGTTTGTTTCTTGTTGGCAATATTACTACCAACAACAGCATTGGCAATTGGAGAACCATCCTATATTTCAACTAAGGCT